>JBARKD010000732.1:0-2066 GCA_049800615.1 Acidobacteriaceae bacterium
GGTCTTGCCTTGGTCGACGGGCCAGCGAACTTGGCAGGCGTTCCATCCTGACCGAGACAATGGAGCAGCTCACTGCTGTTTCCGCGCTGATCGAACTTGAGGGTGTGTCCATGAAAGTCCAACGCGACGCTTCCAGTAGCTTGGCTGAGCGCGCCGGTTACTTCCCCGTTTCAGGTGCGCATCTTTATACAGTGTTGCACGAGGTGCCGAATCCCGTTGCACGAGTGCTTTTGGTAGGGTCGTTTGCTTCGGAACGTCACACTTCCTACCTAGCATGGGTTCGATTGGCACGCTATCTAGCGGAGCAACAAATTGAAGTGCTTCGATACGACTATCGTGGCGTTGGGGAAAGCACGGGATCATTCAAGGGCACGACCTGCGAGGCGTGGATGAATGATGTTCAACAACTTGCCACATGGTTTAAGAACCGGGGGGACAACCAGGTACCCCTGCTACTTCACGGCCTTGAGATGGGTGGAATTCTGGCAGCCAGAGTTTTCCACAACGGCGAGGCTGACGCCTTGATATTGTGGTCTGCGCCGGTCAATGCGAATAAGGTTCTACGATCGACCTTGCAGCGTTGGATTGGACCACAACAACTCTTGAAGAGCGAGGACGAACGGCGGCCAGCTTCGCACTTTTTCCGTCTGCTCGAGGAGGGGAAGAGCGACGAGGTTGAAGGCTCTGAGTTCACGCCAGCATTGTGGCGGGAATCCATCGGCTTTGACTTGCCAGCGGCCATGATGCCACCACAAGATCCTACAAAGTTCTACAGGCGCCCTGTGCGCATTGTCGAGTTGGGAAAGACCGCTGCCCCCCTCGTCAAGGGTGGATTACATGAGGGATTCGAGGAGGCCAAAGACTTTAACTGGCTCTTCACCCCAAACTATCACTGGATCACCTCGGCTCTCAACCTCCCAGTGGAGGCTTCATGATTAGCGACGAAGTGGAAATGCGCAAGCTGATTACACTGGGTGGTGGAGGGGTTCTACTGCGCGGAACGCACCATAAAGCCGCGGGTTGGGTTACAAATGAGGCGGGCGACTCGGACAAGAGGGTTGGGGTGCTGTTTCTAAATCCTTTATCCAGTCCGCGATCATTGAGAGGGGACTCAGCCGTTTACTGGGCAACGTCCTTTGCAGCTCGCGGCTACCCGGCCTTTCGTATTGATCTGCCGGGATTGGGGGATAGTTACGGAGAGCTGCCAAACGATCTTCTTACTTTCATTAACGAAGGAGGTTATGCGGCAATAACCGCCTCCAAGATAAAGGAATTGGTGCAGCGTTTCGGTCTCTCAGGAATAGTCATATACGGCCATTGTACGGGGGCTACCAGCGCAATTTATGCGGCTTCGGAGTGCAAAGAGTGTAAGGGGCTGATTCTCGCTGATCCATACTTCTATATCGCTAATCGCTTGACGCCCAAGCTGAGGCCAGAGCTGGTGGATTGGGTCAGGCGGAGCAAGGTGGGGGAAGTCCTTCGCGCTACTTACGCGCGAATGCGAGAAGCTCCGAAGAAATTTCGTAGCGGCGCATTGCCACCGAACGCAAATGTCGCATTGGTCTCGGGCTGGAAAAAGGTTCTGTCGAACGGCCTACCGGTTCTGGTTCTCAAATCCCCTCACCCGACAGCCCTTGGCAGTAGCAAGCTCAGATCGGGCCGTTTCGACTATCTCGCGCATGTCACTTCATTTGCCGTCCGGAGCAATCAAATCACTACCAGAACGATTGAAGGAACCGATCACTCCTTCGCCAATCAGCTGGGGCGAGCGGCGGTTCAGGTTTATACGGAGACCTGGCTGCGCGAATATTTCCCAGTGGCGGAAACCGAAACAACAACATCCCCTGTACAAGTGCAGAAATTGCAATCTATAGAAATCAATCCCGAAACGTTAGGTACGCCCGTTGGGGCCTACGTTTCCTCAGGAGAATAGGATAATTATGATCGTCAGCAACTTCAGAGACGAAATCACAACTCAGTTCCGCTTAGTCGCCGCGGAGCAGGATAAGCATCTCGCACCACTCACCGACGACCTACCTCTGCTTGACTCCGGGCTGGATTCACTG
>JBARKD010000733.1:0-5137 GCA_049800615.1 Acidobacteriaceae bacterium
CCGATGGGCACCGTGGATGCGTTCTGCGGGATATCGTGAACCGGCTGGCAGGTAACGTCGGCGGTCACCTCCGACGATCCATACAGGTTGAGAAGCGTGCTTTCCGGAAAAACCTCCTCGAACTGCCGGCAGAGGGCATGCTCCAAAGCCTCGCCGCTGCTGATCCACAAATTAGGCCGCCACTCAGCAGCTTTTTTCTGACTACCGTCTGCTTCGGAGTAGGCATCCATCAGCACGCGCAACAATGATGGAACCAGCACGATTCGCGAAACCCGTTCGCCCGCCAGGACCCGCACCAGTTCCAGCGGATCTTTCACAACTTCATCGGGAATGATGACATTCGGGACGCCTTGCAACAGAGGACCGAAAATCTCCCATATCGAATCTACGAAATTCAGCGATGTTTTCTGGCAGCACACCTCTCCGGCGCCAAACGGATATTCTTTCCACATCCATGAGAAGCGGTTCACCGCTCCACGATGCAGCCCGAGCACCCCCTTCGGCCTGCCGGTCGAGCCCGAGGTGTAGATCACATACGCGACATCATCGCTGGTTACCGAGTTCGTAGGATTGTGGTCTTTCTCGCGGGCAATTTCCGGCCAGTCTCGGTCCAGGCAAATGGCCGCAATCTTTTTCGGCAGCTCTGCGGCGAAGTTTTCCTCCGTCACTACCACGCTGGCTTCTGAATCTTGCAGAATAAATTCCAGCCAATCCTTGGGATAAGACGGATCGAGCGGAACCCACGCGCCTCCGGCCTTGAGAATCCCTAGAAGCGCGACCACCATGTTGGTCGAGCGCTCAAGGAAAATTCCCACCAAAGATTCCCGGCCAACGCCCAGGCTTTTCAACCTATGCGCCAACTGATTCGCGCGCCGGTTCAGCTCCCGGTAATTCAGCCGATCGCTCCCGCAAATAATCGCCACCTGCTCGGGAGTGCGCCCGGCCTGGTCCTCAAAGAGTTGATGGATGCACTGATCGGATGGGTACGCGGCGCGGGTATCGTTCCAGCCCACCACCAACTGATGCCGCTCCTCTGCGCCCAGCAGGGGAAGCTGAGAAATCTTCTGGTTGGGATCAACGGCCGCTCCCTGGAGCAGATTCTCGAAATGCCTGAGCATCCGTTCGATCGTCGCCAGTTCGAAAAGGCTGGAATTGTATTCCACGTAGCCGCCCAGTTCCTGGCCCTTTTCCTGCAGGACCATGAACAGGTCGAACTTGGCCGTACCCGTGTCTAATTCGCGCGAAGCCCACTTCAAATCGCGCAGCTGGATGGTTGCCGTCGGCGCAGTCTGCAGAGTAAACATCACCTGAAAAACCGGGCTCCGGCTGAGGTCGCGCGCCGGCCTTATTTCCTCCAGCAGCATTTCAAAGGGCAATTCGTAATTGCCATAGGCTTCCAGCGCCGTCCTGCGCACGCGCGCCAGTAGTTCGCGGAAGCTGGGATCGCCGCTAAGATCGACACGCAGCGCCAGCGTATTCAGGAAGAAGCCGATCAACCCTTCCATCTCGGGTCGGGGACGGTTTGCCACCGGCGTGCCAACCACAATATCTTCTTGCGCCGTGTAGCGTTGCAACAGCGCTTCGAAGCCCGCCAGCAGCGTCATGAAAAACGAAACGTTCTCCCGCCGGCTCAACTCGCGAAGCGCCACGGCTAAGGCCGTCGGAAGCTGGAAGAAGTGCCGTGCGCCCTCGTAAGTCTGCTCTGCTGGACGCGGAGAGTCGGTGGGTAGTTCCACATAGGGCGGCGCTCCCTCCAGCTTGGTGCGCCAGTAGGATAACTGCTTGCCCAGAGCTTCCCGCGTAAAGCCTTGCCGCTGCCACGCCGAGAAATCGGCGTACTGGATAGGCAACGGCGGCAACTCAGGGTCGTCACCGCGCGCAAAGCTCTGATAAAGAGCGACCAACTCCTCGTGCAGAATGCCCATCGAGGGCCCATCTGCGCAGATGTGGTGCAGGTTCAAGACCAGAGTATGGTCGTCCGCGCTGCACTGGATGAGGCATGGCTTCAACAGCAGGTCGCGCTCTAGGTTGAATGTCCGCCGGCAAAAATCCGATATCTCTCGCTCCAGCCGGCGCTGCTTCTCTGCTTCCGCGAGCGGACTCAGGTCGATGATTGGCAGGTCAATGATTGGCAGATCCACGATTGGCAGATCCACAACTTTGCCGGCTTGTACCGCCTGCGCTGGACCGCTGTCGGTCGAAACTACGACCGTGCGCAGAGCTTCGTGTCGTGCCACCAGCGCGCCGAGTGCGTTCTTGAGAGCGGCAACGTCGAGCAGGCCCGTCATGCGCACCGCGATGGGCACGTTGTAAACCGGACTGCCCGCCGCGAACTGGTGGAGAAACCAGATTCTCTCCTGCGCGAAAGACAGAGGCCACGGCCCTTCCCCCTCCCGGAGAATAATCGGCTGCGACTGTGGCGGAGCCGGATCGCCGGGAGCTGCGCCCGGCACACCTGCCGTCACGGGTTCCATTTTCGATTGCACCAAAGAACTCATATTGGGGGAGAAACAACAAACTCCACCGGCTTGCTACACCGGAGAGACAAAACTTACGGGCAGCGAAACCAGCCCGCGAAGACCGAGATTGTGGCGCCACTGCAGCTTGGTCGGCTGCAGAAATAGATTGGGCAAACGCCGAAGCATCGTCTCAAAAGCGATTTGCCCCTCCAGCCGCGCCAAAGGCGCTCCAAAACAAAAGTGCGCCGCCCAGCCGAATGCCAAATGCCGGTTGTCCTTGCGTGTAATATCCAGCCGGTCGGGCTCGGGAAAGCGTTGCGGATCGCGGTTTCCCGCGGCCATCACCGCCACCACAGCCTGCCGCTTCGCGATCTTCTTTCCGCCCATCACAGTGTCCTCCGGCGCGAGGCGCGCGGTGTGCTGGCTTGGACTCTCGTAGCGCAGCAGCTCCTCCACCGCCGACGGAATCAGCGAGGAATCGGATCGCAGCAGCTCCATTTGGCTCGGGTTCCGCATCAGGCTCAGCAGACCATTGCCGATTAAGTTCGTCGTGGTCTCTTGCCCACCAACCATGGTGACGATGGTGTTGGCAATCACTTCCTCATGGGTAAGTTTGTCGCCGTCCACCTCTGCTGTCAACAGGGAATGAATCAGTCCTTCCCGAGGATGTTCCTGCTGCTGCCGGATCGCATCCCGGAAATACTCCGCCAGGTTCTCGACCGTGCGCAGCATGTGCTGTACACGCTCCGGATTGTGCTGGAAGTTTCCCAGCATCTCGGCAAAATCCGCCGACCAAGTCTTGAGCTGCCGCCAATCGCTGGTGGGAACGCCCAGCATTCCAGCCGTCACAATCGCCGGCAAGGGTTCGGCCAGCTCCGCGATCACGTCCATTCCATCCTTGGACGCGGCTTCATCGATCAGATTGTTGACGATCTTCTCGATTTGCCCCCGTAAAACTTCGACTCGCGCCGGAGTGAAGGCATGCGCCGCCAGACCCCGAATGCGGGTGTGGGTGGGCGGATCCATAAACAGCATCTGCTGCACCATTACTTTGGCGATCGGCCCCATCTCCGACAATCCCATCTCCCGCAACTTCTCGGGAGTCGGCGTACGGTCTGCCGAGAACCTCATCAAAACCGTAAGCACATCCTCGTACCGGGTAACGACCCAGGCATGCAGGAATGGATCCCAATGCACCGGGTCTTCGTTACGTAACCGGTGATAAAGGGGATAGGGATCGGCCAGAATTTCAGGATCGAGCAATTGATACAGACTGAGTCCTTGATCCGATGGCCTGGCCGCGACAGTGCTTTGAACGTTCATGAAGAGGTGTGACTTAGCTTCTCAGCGATGGCGTCGGCGTCAGGCGGCGCTGAGGCGCGCAGCCTTTCAATCTGGTGCGAGATTCCAGCCACGGTAGGATGATCGAACAACGCGAGCAGCGTCAGATCGACTCCGAAAGTTGCGCTTACCCGGTTGATCACCTGCGTGCCGAGAAGCGAGTTCCCTCCCAGCAGAAAGAAGTTGTCATTGGCGCCCACCTTGTCCACATGCAAAAGTCGTGCCAGCAGAGCGGCCACTTGTTGTTCGGTTTCAGTGCGCGGCGCAACAAAAGCCTCATCGTAAATAATGTTTTGATCGTCGGGAGCCGGCAGGGCGGTTCGGTCCACTTTGCCGCTCGCCGACATGGGAAGCGAACCCACCTGAACGAAAACACTCGGCACCATGTATTCCGGCAGAGATTGCCGCAGGAACTCGCGCAAGATGCTGCCTTTCAAAACCGCGCTCGCCGCCGCAACAATGTAGGCGATCAGGCGCTTATCGCCATCGCCCTCCTGCCGCGCCACTACAGCGCAGGCTTGCACGGAAGCGTGACGGTCGAGAACCCCGACCACCTCGCTCGGATCGATCCGGTAGCCGCGAATCTTCACTTGATCGTCGATGCGGCCGTGGAATGCTATTTGACCATCGGTCTGGTAACACCCGAGGTCCCCGGTCCGGTAGAGGCGCGCTTCCGGATTCTTGCCCCAGGGATCCACGACAAAACGCTCTGCCGTCAGTTCGGGAAGATTCATGTAGCCTCTCCCCACCACTGCGCCGCCCACGTAAAGCTCGCCCACTTTTCCTGCCGCCAGCGGTTTCATTTCTCCGTCGAGAATATGGACTTCACAGTTGGCGATGGGCCGGCCGATCGTGGGCATTCCCTCCGTCGACTCGCGGGGCTCAACTGGCGCCGAAGTCGTAACCACTGTACATTCCGTCGGACCATAATTGTTCACCAGGGTGAAGGGCAGATTTGTCGGTGGATAGTGATGCAGCGTATCTGCGCCGGTCAGCAGAAAACGCAACGCTGTTTCCGCTGGCCAATGCAACTTGATCATCTGCTCCGCCACCGGGGTCGGAATGAAACTGACGGTGATCGCTTCGCCAATCAGCCAGTCGCGCAACTTCTCAGGCTGGGAGCGAACTTCGTCGTCCACAATGTGGACGCTGGCGCCGGCCACCAGGCTCGGCCAAATCTCCCATACGGCGGCATCGAAGCCCGCCGACGCCAGCTGCGTGGTGCGATCGGCTGCGGTAAGCGCAAATGCCTGGCAATGCCAATTCACCAGATTCAGCAAGTTGTCGTGGCCAATCAGAACTCCTTTCGGAGTTCCGCTCGAGCCGGAGGTATAGAT
>JBARKD010000734.1:0-2972 GCA_049800615.1 Acidobacteriaceae bacterium
CGTTTATGCAAGGTTGGGCAGCGTACCGAACACGCAAAGAGCGAAAGCTCCCACTCGTCTCCGGCGTACACGCGTACGAAGAAGCGGGGAATCGCCGCATCCTCGTACGCGTCATCGATATTTTTGGGAACGAAACGAACCAGGCATTCGATGTAGAAGTTAGCAGCCGTAGTGACGGCCCTCTTCCGTTTGTAACTCCCACGGGTACGTCTGCAGGGGCGTAAACGTCCGTTGGAAGAAAGCGTCGTCAACTACATAGGTTTCGCCGTTCTCACCCTTTACGATCCAGTCGCCTTTTGACACGTTGCAGAAGCCGGTATCGGTGGCAATCGTTTTGCCCTGCTCGCACTGCGTGGCGTCTACGACGAGCGGTCGAAGTGTACGGAATGTACTCATTAAGTTTAAGTCCTCCATTGGCCATAACAGCCAATGTCTCCATGAGAGGACTTTTTTCATAAGGATTGCGATGCGGAGTTATTAGGGATTCGTAAAGGCCGGTCAGAAACCGTAGTTCTTCCTACGTAGCGCATTTTTATACCGGTCCCGTGCCTTTTTTGCCACAGCTTCGGCATCGTGGGCGACAAACCCGGCCGCGTCCCACTTCTCCATCTCAACCATGGAGTGGTCGTCGTTAGCCAAAGCCTCCTCGGCTCGAAGAGCGTTTACCCAGCTGTCGATAGCCCGCCGGTAATCGCGCAAAAGTTGGTCGAAATCTGTATCTCCCATGTCCAGTGAATCTATGGCAGCGTATGGGCATCGTCAATGGACCGCCATGCGATTCACGAAAGATTGACACAGGGCCGCACCGCACGCTTCCGGGCGCGATTATTCCGAGGTGAACGTTCCAGCCGGCAGCCCGGCGCGATTGTAGAGGAAGGTCGTCACTACGCCCGACCAGTCATACCGCACAAAACGGGGAAACGCGACCTTGGGAGACGAGACCAGGACCGTATCGTTCTCTCCGACTTTTTCGATTTTTGCCAAGGCCGGCATGAAGTTATGGTCATCTCCAGCTAGCTCGAAACCACCCAATTCCTGACCATGTGTGGTGAGTCCTTCGCTGTGGGTGAACCACACGCGCATGGCGTTCGGCTCGGTGGTCGCTTGCAGAAATTCCGGCGAGCTGTACTCGATCTTCTCCCCATACACCGTGGCGCGGGCGGCCAGCGCCAGGCGGTTGGCGACGGTTTGCTTGTCGGGTGGATGAACGTTGTCCGGGGTGCCCACATCGAGCGTGACCGCCATGCCGGTATTGCGCAAGGTTAGGGTGCGTCGCTGGGCATCCCGGACCAGCGGCCAACCAGAAGCGGTCGAATTGAAACTGGAGATCTGTACGAAGAAGAAGGGGAAGTCGCCTTCGCCCCACTGATGTCTCCAGTCAGAGATAAGCGTGGAAAAAACTCGAGAGTAGTACGGGGCCCGTTTGGCATCGCTGTCGGTTTCGCCCTGGTACCAGAGGACACCCTTAATGGTGAAGCGCGTATAGGGCGCGATCATCGCGTTGAACAGCGTCCCCGGTGTCCAGGCTCCTCCATGATCGGTCGTGATGCGTGGGTGAGTCGCGGGCGGCTTTCCTTCTCCCTGCAGAGCGGCATCTTCGCGTGCGTTGTTAGCCCGGATCTGGTCGGCTCGTCCCTGCTCCTGAGCAATGGTGCCCGCATCCTGAAAAACTGAGGTGAGATTGAAACTTGCTAACGCCTCGGGGCTGATCCAGGAGTGGGCCGGTGTGCCGCCCCACGTGGTGTCGATGAGCCCAACAGGTACATTTTCCCGCTCCGATATCTCGCGGCCAAAAAAGTAAGCGACGGCGGAGAAGCGCCGCGCCGTATCCGGTGTGCACTCCGTCCAGGGGTCCGAAGCTTCGTTGAGCGGGACGGCAGACGTTGCTTTTTTCTGGATAAGCAGGCGAATGCGCGGATGGTTGGCTGCGGCGATCTCCTTTTCCCCATCCTTCAGCGGTGCGGGGACCGTGCCCGTAAAGCCGGCGAGGGGAAACTCCATGTTCGACTGTCCTGAAGCCAGCCACACATCCCCGACCAAAATGTCCTTACGCTCCAGTGGAGTCGCGGTGGAGTCGCTGCTTACGGTCAGGGTGTAAGGGCCTCCAGCTGACTCCGGTTTGAGCCACACTTCCCAATAGCCAACCGGATCGGCTTGCGTAGTGACGGTCTGCCCATGGAAGCGGACGGTGACGTTTTCCCCGGCGCGACCCCAACCCCAGATTCGGACCGGGCGGTCGCGTTGCAGCACTGCGTGATCAGAGAAGAGATTCGAAAGTTGCACTGCCGCCGCAGCAGGAAGCGAAAGGGCAAGCGAGCAGACCGTGGAGGCCAGCAGAAGACGCAAAAGACGCATGGGTAATCTCCGATAGAAGCCAAGGGGAAGTTGCCGGCATCGACTCCGCCACAATACCTGCCGTCCCGCGCGCCCTGCAAATCGACCGGCATAGGCATCCCTACCAACGAATCAGATCTTCGCTGTCTTCCACCAGCACGACTTCGTACTTTTCCAACATGGGCAGCAAGACGTTCTCCAACTCTTCCTTCCACAGTGCTCCTTCATAAAACTTTGCTTTCATCGGCTCGCGCGAGGCCAGATCGGGAAAACCCCGCATAAAAAAGAATGTGTCCGGATCTTCTACGGAATTGAACGGACCCAAGATTTTCATTCCGATTTCTCTGTGCGCCGGAATACTTTTGGAGTGAAATATTTCGAGGAATCGAGATCGCATGCCCGGCGCCGTCTTATACGTGCGCATTTCGATAACCATTTTGACAACCTCCTTGCGTCCGGTTATGGCAATCCGGTTACCTTTGGAACCTGCAAATCTGCACCACTCAGGCGGCAACCGTTATTTAGGTGTCTCCCTTTTGATGCCCCGAATAGATATTCACATCTTGCCTTCGCAGGTGGTGTATCTTGGCTGACACGAAAGCAGTGGACCAGGGGGACGTCGCAAAACAGGGAATGAC
>JBARKD010000735.1:0-18747 GCA_049800615.1 Acidobacteriaceae bacterium
CGGCCACGCCCCTGATTGAGCGGCGTGGGCTGCACCGGAACCGGTTCGACCGGGACGTGTACCGCTGAGGCCGTTCCGAAACCTCCCACGGAGGGAGCGACCACGCGCGGCGCATTCAACGGTGCATTTTGCGCGCTGCCGTGGGGGTGAAACACCATGCTCCGCAGCGCGGGATTCACCACGACGGCCGAGAGGGCAACGCTCGCCGCCAAGGCGCCCACATAAACGATTCGCATCCGCGAAAAGACACGACGCCTTCGTGGGATCCCCAGCCGCTGCTGAATGCGCTGCTCTAAGCCCTTGCGCGGCTCGACACTTCCCAACCAGCCAAGGGTCTCATCGATTTCCGACTGTATTCTCATTGCAAAATTCCTTCCTGCTCCAGTAAAGCTGCCAGCCCGTGCCGGGCGCGAAACAGCCGGGAGCGGATCGTCGATTCTGTCGTCTTCAGAATGAGGGCAATTTCTACCGTAGACAGTTCCTTCACGGCGGAAAGCAACAAAACCTCGCGCTCCCGTTCCGGAAGCGTATCGATCAGGCGAAGGATTCTGGCATGACGTTGCGCGGTAATTGCCCTCTTTTCCGCGCTTAACTCCTCTGTCGGCAGAACCCGCGCCAGTTCGTCGAAATTATCCACCTGGGGCCGTGTTTTGGCCCGCCGTTTGCGGTCAAGCACCAGATTCCAGGTAATCCGAACCAGCCAGACGCGATAATCGCGCACCTCTGCGAGCTTGCTCGCGTGGCGGAGAACCCGCAGAAATGTATCCTGCACCACATCTTCCGCGTCCGCCGCGTTCCGCGTGATCGAGTAAGCTACGCGGTAAAGCGTGGCCGAATACTCTTGGACCAGCGCGGTAACTTTGGTGTGTGCATCCTGCTCTGGTGTGGCCACCGCCTCGGCCTCCAGCCATCCGGCGAATTGTCTTTCCATGGTCTCCATCGCGGAACGGACCAACTGTCCTAATAGAAGACGAATCACATACTAAATTCGCTCGCCGATTTCGTGGACCAGCCCGGCAAACGGCATCTATGATCAGTCGTCATGCACGACCCTCGATTCTTTTCACGCTTTTTGCCCGCGACCGGGTGGGTCATCCTGGCCGCCTGGGCTGTCCTATTCGCCGCAGCGGCGGAGCTGGAGCTCTCGGGCATATACCAAGGCCATGCCGCGGCGGCGGATGCTGCACAGCGAGTGTTTACCCTCAGCCTTTCCGCCGATGGCACTGCCGTTTTCACTACCCAATACATTGGCAAGAGCGACGTGGTCGAGCACGGCCGCTGGACACTGAATGGAAGCCAGGTCACCCTCACGCTGGACCCGATGGGACCGAACCGTCCGCCCCGGCCCATTACCTTTCGTCATCACGACCACCAGCTTCGCCCTATCCATTGGGATGCTAGTGAGTGGGGGCGAGCCGGTCCGCCGGTCCTTCACCGCTCCCGGGCAACACAGGGCGGATAATTCATGGGCACTTTCTACAATATCCTGTTGGGCTACTTTTTCGGCTTCGCCCTTGGAGTTGGCTGCGCGCTTGCTGTCTTCTACGCCATCTATTCCGGCGGTTACCGTAGGGCTGTCGAGCATTCGCTCGAGGAGGAAAAGCCAAAGCGATACCTGGAAGCCCTCGCCGCAGCCACGCGCCGCTTGCACAAACTCAAGAACGACAGTCCGAAAGCGATCTCCGCGAAAAACGATCAAATCGGATAAATAATCTTCAATTCCTTCAAAGATGGCAGGAACGCGGGGTGAATTTCCACCCGCAAACGTCCCGCCTCGACACCGGGATCGCTGCTCGCGATGGCCAGTGCCTCGGCGACACTCCCCGCGGCGATGATCGCCATCCCCACCAGGGGTCCATCATCGGTGATCGGTCCGGCCAGGAGGTAGCGTCCGGCTTCAACCTGCCGGCGTATAAATGCCAGTTGACGAGGCGCCAGGTCAGAGGCGTCCGCAGTATCGTTCCAACGCTCGCCGCGGAGCAGCAGTGCGATGAAATAAGGCTCGAGATTACGAGGAAGGTCTTTGTTTCGCGCTCGTTCATTGCCTTTTGTTTCTTCTGTCATGGCTCTACTTCGCCGCCTCGAGGAGCAATTTGTGCGCGGCTTCGGTCTTGCCTTCCTTCTCGAGCAGGGCAGCATGCTGGCGCAAGATCGCCCGCCGTTTCTTTTCGACGACCGCGGCGTCGGCGGTGGCCGAAGGCTTACGCAGGTTTTCCTCTGCCGCGCGATAATCGCGTTCGGCCTTGTCATTCTGGCCCATTTCGGCAAAGATCATCGCCCGATGCCAGTATGCCGTGCTCCATTCCGGCGAACCTGGTTTAACCGCTTTGGGCGCCAGCCCGATCTCGGTATCGAACTCCGCCAACGCCTCCGGCTTGTGGTCAAAAGCCGCCAGTGCAATGCCGTACTCATCATGGGCCATCATTTTGTCGACCAGGCGCTGGTGAGGTGGATACTGATCCGCGAGATCGCGCTGCTCTTTGCAATATTCCAGCGACTGCGGGTCCTGGGCCGTTAGCAGGTTGACGCACTTGACCATCAGCTTGCCCACCTGTTCGCTCAACTCGTTGGCTTTGTCCTCGTCCGAAGTCGAAGGGGTCCCAGGCAGAGGAGAAGCCGGGGGCGCCTGCTGGCCACGCAGCAAAGCCGGAGTGATGATGAGCACCGCCACACAACGCCAGATACGAATGCGCATGATTCCCCCGGCCGACACATCTGATTATGCCGGAGGAACAACAAGGTTTGGCCTCACTGGTTTATAGCACTATTGTGTAGCTAACAGCTTTTGTGCTTCTGCGTGCTTTCCCTGCCGTTCGAGCACATTGGCATGCTGTTGCCGGACCCGCCGGCGCAGTTGTTTGAAATGTTCCTCCCGGGCCGGATCTCCCGCGGAGGAACTGATCGCATTGTTGAACGCCCCCTCCGCCATCTGCAGATCGGCGACCGCGCGTTCCCATTGGCCGAGCTGCTGATACGCAGTGGCGCGGTGCCAGTGCGGCACGGCCCATTGCAGGCTGTCTGGTTTCACCGTGCTCTCGGGAAGTAAGGCAATGGCCCGGTCGAAGGGAGCGAGCGACTCCCTGGGTTCGTGAGCTAAGGCGAGCAAGGCAACGCCGTATTCGTCGCCGGCGACAATCCGCGGCAGGCGCTCTGTGGCCGGACCGTTTTCCGCCTCATCGAGCTGCGTCTTGCAAGCCGCGATTGCCTTGGCATCCTGCGCCTGCAGGAGTGACGTGCAATCCTGTGCCGCAGCCGCGGCGGCCAGCAAAGCAATCGCCAGAAATAGGCCAGTGAAAAGTGGCAAACCAATCTCCCCGGATAGAATAACGTGCAGCATGTCTCATCGGCTCTACTACACGGACTCATCCTTAATCACCTTTGATGCGCAGGTTTCCGACATCCGCGAGGTTTCCCGCATCAATGGCCAGTCGTTGTGGCAAATCGCTCTCGATCGCAGCGCCTTCTATCCCACCAGTGGAGGGCAGCCGCACGATACTGGCCTGCTCACAGCTACCTCTTTGAGCGGAGCTCGGCTCGAGGCCCCCGTCCTGGCCGTAGAGGAAGATGAGCAAGGAGAGGTGTGGCACACGACGCCGAAGCCTCTATTGGCGGGAACCGCGGTCCGTGGGTTGATCGATTGGAGGCGCCGCCGCGATCACATGCAGCAGCACACCGGACAGCACCTGCTCTCCGCAGTGTTGTACCGTGACCTCGGCGCCGCCACCGTTTCTTTTCACCTTGGGGAGCTAAGTTCAACCATCGATCTGGCCTGTGAACCCTTGACCATGGAGCAGTTGCACCGCGTGGAGGAGGTGGTCAACGACATCATCGCTCAGGATCGCGTCATCACCGTGCGCACCACCCCACGGGACGAAGCAGAGATGATGCTGGCTGCCGGGAAACTCCACAAATTGCCCGAGCGAGAGGGAGACATCCGTCTCATCGACATTCATGAGATTGACCTCAACGCCTGCGGGGGGACGCATGTCCGCTCTACTGGGCAGATCGGGGCGCTATTGCTGCGAAGTACGGAGCGGGTGCGCGCGGGACTTCGGGTCGAGTTTGTCTGCGGCATGCGCTCTGTTTTGGCGGCTCGGCAGGATTTGGCGGCGCTCACGCGAGCCGCGGCTGCGTTTTCGGTGGCGCGCCTGGAGGTTCCAGAAGCCGTTGACCGGCAAATGGCTGAGGCCAAGTCGGCGCACAAGGCGCAGCAAAAGCTCATTGGGGAACTGGCCAACTACGAAGCCGCAAACCTGTTGCTGGAATATCCAGTGCGGGAAGGGCGCAGGGTCGTCCGCCGAACCTTTCGCGACCATGATGCGGATTACCTGAAGATGTTAGCTTCGCGGATGATTGCCTCTTCTCCGGAGACGCTCGTGCTGTTGGCGGCCGTTCAGGAGGAGCCTGCCCGGGTGGTGATGGCGGCTGGAGGCAATTGGAAGATTAACTGTGGGACGGAGTTGCGTGACGCTTTGGCGGCCTATGGCATACGGGGCGGTGGATCACCTACCCTGGCGCAAGGTCAAATCCCGGTGGATACGGTGGACGCGCTCTTTAGCGGCCTGGAAGAGCGTTTGACGAAGGCCCGAGAAGAGCCCGGCTGACCGGTTCCCGGTAGTTGGCCGTGCCTGTTAAAATAACCTTCGGTTGTTCCCATCTTTGTGGGGCTATAGCTCAGCTGGGAGAGCGCCTCGTTCGCAACGAGGAGGTCAGCGGTTCGATCCCGCTTAGCTCCACCAATTCATCACCGATTGGCGATACCTCAAATTCCTTCGAGCAGCCTTTTGTGCTGTTACTTGTGCTGCAACAGGAGGAAAATCCTAATGTTGCCCTCGATACATCGAAGTAACCTTCCTATGTGCGGCGACGAGTTGTCTCCGGCTACGCCCGTGACCTTCGCATGGGTGTTTTGATTCAGGGGAAGAGGGTGAGCATGAAAAACCTGTTCGATGTCACGGTGGCGAATGAGGTAAAGACGCGATTGGGAAAATTGAGACCGCAAACTGAGAGGCAATGGGGCAAGATGACGGCGCCACAGATGTTGGCGCATTGCTCGTTGAGTATGCAGTGGGCGGTGGGAGAAGTGGTTCCTGAAAAGGGACCACTGCCCGCGCGCCTGATGGGGAGGTTGGTGAAGCCGATGGTGTTTCGGAACGAAGACCCGCTACGGAAGAACTCGCCGACGGCGAGGAGCCTTATTGTGACGGACGAGCGGGACTTGAGCAAGGAACGGGAGCGCTTATCTGGATTGATTGACAAGTTTTCGGCGGGAGGGGCGGCGGGATGTACGAAGAATCCGCATAGTTTTTTTGGGAAGATGACGTCAGAGGAATGGGCGGCTTTGATGTACAAACATCTCGACCATCATTTGCGGCAATTTGGGGTGTGACCATCTCGCAAAGGGTAGAACCTGGAACACGCCCCGCCCCCCTGTAAACTGCGGACTTGAATCTCGGACCTCGTTCGGATAAGTTCTCGCGCTGGACAACCGGACCTGCTCGTGTGAGCATGTCATCGACCGAAATCACGGAGATCCCATTCATGTCGCAAATACTGAGCCAAATCGAGCACCTGGTGGTGGTGATGCTTGAGAACCGATCGTTCGATAACATTTGCGGGTGGCTTTATGGTGGAAGTAGTGGCGCACCGCAAGCGTTCTTGCCGACCGGGAGCGGTCAGCCCGACCCATTTGAGGGCTTGAACAATCAGCTGTTCAACCCGGTCAATGCCGCCTACTTTCAAGGGGGAGCGAGCGAAACCATTTCGATCTTTTCGCGCGCTAACGCAACGGACATGCCGAACCCAGACCCCCAGGAAGACTATGCCAACGTCAACTATCAGCTCTTTGGGCCTGACGCTCCAAGTCAGAATCCCAGATGGAAGAACCTCGGCTTCGTCATCAACTACCAGACGGCAACAGGTGCAAATAGTCCGGTTCAAATCATGGAACCATTCAGTCCCGATCAAGTGCCAGTGATCTCAACATTGGCGAAGAGCTACGCTGTGTGCGATCGATGGTATTGTTCAGTCCCCACAGATACCTGGCCAAATCGATCTTTCGTACACGCCGGGACCTCAAACGGCAATGTCGTCAATGGAAATCCTCCAAACCCGCTTGATTGGAATGTGGATACCATTTTTAACGTTCTGGAGTCCGCGGGTAATACGTGGAAAGTGTACTGCGACACTGAATTAACCCCGTCTTTGACTTTCTCGATGTTCCCCAAGTTATGGCCCTACGCGCTGAACCGCTTTGCCCACTTCGACGATTTCCAAGGGGACTGTAGTAAAGGCACCCTGCCTCAATATTCATTTCTGGAACCAAGTTTTATCAACAATCCGAATGACGAGCATCCACCGCATGATGTCATCGCGGGGGAACAATTTCTTTTGGATATCTGGAAGGCTGTGAGCACGTCGCCCAAGTGGAACCAGACCCTTCTGCTCATTACGTATGACGAACATGGGGGCACCTACGACCACGTTATGCCTTCCTGGGGTGCAACTCCTCCCGATATGAAAAGCTCGCCAGGTCAGCAAGGATTTGGATTCGATCGGTTCGGAATTCGTGTACCCATGGTCGCGATCTCCCCCTGGATTCAGGCCGGCACTGTATTCAGAACTAATTCCGCCGTTCCCTATGACCATGCTTCGATTCCTGCTACGTTACGTGACTGGCTCAACATTCCAGAGCCCAAAATGTTGCCGAGCTTACGCATACGCAACGCGCCGACGCTGGGACAATTGCTGACATTGACGACGCCGCGAACCGATTTGCCGGCCATTTCTCCCCTTCCCTTAGAGGCCAGGCAAACTCCAACCTTCTTGCCGGCGAATAGTCTCCAGCGAAGCCTGATTTCCGCTGACGCCATCCGGCAAGGAAAAGACCCCCACGTCGCATTGAGCAACATAGTGACCAAGAAGGATGCGATCGAGTACTTCTCCCGATCACATTCCTCGGGAAATGTAGGGCCGCGGGCGAAATAGGCCTGGGAAGATAAGCCAGATGTTAAGGGCTTCGACGGCTCGATAACTACACCCATCATTAACTAAACCCATCATTACTTGACACGCTGGATCTTTCCGGGCGTTTGACGGCAGTTTGTTGCGGATGTGGGACTTACTTTGGTGCCCTGGCGCAGTGTTTCCCCGTCACCGTTTTCACGTTACCGCCGATACAACAGCAAGACTAACAAGCGTCACTATCTGGTTATGGGATGCAGCGACGCTTAAGGAGGAAGCAGCATGGCTGTGGCCGATTTGGAAACCCTCCACCGGCTTCGACGCGAAGAAGGTTTGGCAGAGCAGCAAGGCAGGCAGGCGCTGAATGTCGCGGCGATGCTCAAGAATTATCCGCAATACGATGCCGCTCGCCAGAAGGCGGACGCTCTCCTGGCCAAAGCCGCGGCGTTGCGTGAGCAGATTGTCAAGATCGAAACATCATGAGAAGATTAGCGGCGAAAGCATCAGCGACCACTAATATAAGTTTCTGGAACCTGTCGACCCTGTTCCTTAGGCGGGAGCATTGCGGACAGTCCAGAGGTTCGGTGTACGGGCCTGTCGCGGGGGCGTTCAGAGGTATCACGCGAGAGGTGTCGAGCGAATCATGCCATGCGACAGACGTCTCTTCCTTCAGACCCTGGGCAGTGCGGCACTAAGTGCGGCTTTTCCGGATAGTATTGCCCAGGCCCTATCGATCGCTCCTAACAAATACATTGGCAGTATCGCGGATATCGAACATATCGTTATCCTGATGCAGGAGAACCGCTCTTTCGATCATTACTTCGGTACGCTGAATGGTGTCCGTGGCTTTGCCGATCCGAGAGCCGTTTCTCTCCCATCCGGCAACTCGGTCTGGTACCAGCCCACCGCATCTGGCGGCCATGTTCTGCCCTTTCACCCTCCTGCTCCGGATCTCGGTCTGCAATTCCTGGAAGATCTCCCTCACGACTGGACCACGACGCACGCTGCCTGGAACGCGGGGAACTACGACGGTTGGGTGCCGAGCAAGGGCCCCGTCACCATGGCGCATCTCACACGAGGCGATATCCCATTTCACTACGCGCTGGCGGATGCTTTCACCCTCTGTGATGCCTATCACTGCTCTCTCATGGGACCTACCTTTCCAAACCGACATCACATGTGGACCGGATGGACCGGCAATGACGGCAAAGGAGGCGGGCCGGCTCTGATCAATGCCGGCGGCTATAGCTGGTCGACCTTCCCCGAACAGCTTGAGCGGGCAGGGATTTCCTGGAAGATTTACCAGGACCAGGGACACGGGCTGGATGGGGCGCACGCCTTTGGGGCGGATCCAGACCCCTATGTCGGCAACTATGGCTGCAACACATTGCTGGAGTTCGAGCAATATCAGAACGCTGCGCCGGGTAGCCTTTTATTCGAATGCGCCAGGACCGGCACCATGATTTCCGTCAGCGGATCACTCTTCGATATCTTTCGCCAGGATGTTCTTGCCAACCGTCTGCCCCAGGTCTCCTGGATTGTCCCGCCTGAGGCATATACCGAGCACCCCAACTGGCCGGCAAATTACGGCGCCTGGTACGTCTCGCAAATTCTCGACGCCCTGACTGCAAATCCCGAAGTGTGGAGCAAGACCGCCTTCTTTCTCACCTATGACGAAAACGACGGTTTCTTTGACCATGTAGTACCGCCCACGCCCCCACAAACCCGTGCCCACGGATTGTCCAACGTGAACACCACCGATGAGATATTCCCAGGGAACTCCGAATTTCCAGCCGGGCCCTACGGGCTGGGTATGCGTGTACCGATGATCGTCATTTCTCCCTTTAGCACGGGTGGATGGGTCAACTCACAGTTGTTCGACCACACCTCGCTGATTCGTTTCATTCAGGCCCGCTTCGGTCCGGAAAATCCCGAGCTCAAGGAGGCGAATATCACTCCATGGCGCAAGGCCGTGAGTGGGGACCTTACTTCCGCATTCCACTTCGCTCACGATGTGCTTCGCCCAACCCCGCTCCCCAGCAGTGCGTCCTACGTGCCGCCGGACACGCAGCGTCACCCCAGTTACTCGCCCGCACCGCCTCAACAGCAAGCGATGCCGTCGCAGGAGAGTGGTCCACGACCCGCCTGCGCACTTCCTTACTCAATTAATGTCGATGGCTATGCGGATGCCAAAGAAAGGTCTTTCCAGCTACGCTTTGCCAATAACGGAAGTCAGGCCGCGGTGTTCCATGTGAGGTTCGGTAGTACGCCTCCGGGTCCCGAACGCTCTCCGGTGACCTACACCGTCCTGGCGCAGACTGAGCTGGCGGAGAGTTGGCCGTTCGCGCCTTCCAGCAGAATGGCTTATGACCTTTCCGTGTACGGTCCAAACGGTTTCTTCTACAGTTACCGAGGCGGTTCAGCCGGCGGGTCCAGCGTCAATCTTCAAACGACGATTGTCTATGACCTCCGGCAGTACGGCATTACGTTGCGTTCGCAGAATCTCGGGTCCCAATCCTGCGAACTGGAGATCCAGAACCTCTACGACAACGCCAACCAAATCCTGAGGCAGAAGCTGGAAGCAGGTCACGTCTTCGAGAAATTCTGGTCCCTTGAGACGCAGTTTGGCTGGTACGACCTGGTGATTTCGGCTGAATCCGACTCCACGTTTCGCCAACAGTTAGCCGGCCATCTTGAAAGCGGAAAACCGAGCAGGACCGATCCGCATTTGGACAGCGCGGTGCGGCAACTATAGCCAGGGAAGTGTGCCCATGGTGTTATTGGCGCACCAGTCTCGAACTGCGAAGATATTTCATGCCGCTCTTCTATCTCCGCGGTCTGACCAGTCCGTCGCGCACTGATGTAGCCAACCGTCACGTCGCGCGATACCTCGCGTTTGTTGCGGGCGCCGCCAATGCCGGCGGTTTTTTTGCTGTTCACCAATACACTTCTCACATGTCCGGCATCGTTTCTGCTGCCGCGGACGATCTCGCCGTTGGCAGCATCCACCTGGTGTGGAAGGGCTTCGTAGCCGTTTTCGCGTTCTTCTCGGGCGCTTGCACGAGCACGGTCTTGATTCGCTGGGGCCGGGATCGCGAGCTTCATAGCCAATACGCCCTGCCTTTGCTTTCGGAAGCGATGTTGCTGGCAATCTTCGGTCTGATCGGGCAGAGGTTCACGGGTTCGCAGGTTCTGGGGACGGTCATATTGCTGTGTTTCTCGATGGGACTGCAGAACGCGATGATTACCAAGATCTCCGGTTCCGTTATCCGCACAACTCATCTGACCGGGCTTTTGACCGATATTGGGATTGCCATCGGCCGGCTTTCCTACAGTTCCTCACGCCAGGATGTGCAGGCTGCTGAGGAGTTCAGTACGTTAAGACTGCTGGTTTCCTTAGTCGTCCTGTTTTTCATTGGTGGCGTCATTGGCGCCGTTGGATTCAGGCATGTTGGTTTTCTCTTCACCATGCCTCTCTCAGCAATGCTCGTACTGCTCGCGATCATGCCACTGATCGATGATCTTAGAGGACGGGATATTTCTTTTGGCGCGTAAGCATGGTGCCGGGACCGCCCGTGTATGGCGCGCGTCCATTATTCGCGGCGGGTTGCGCGCAGCACGACATCTTCCTGGAACGGCGGCAGGTTCAACGCAGTCTTACCGCCTTTGACCTCAATGGCCGGGGAGTATTCCCCCGTGACCGGAGAGTAGAGACGGAGATCGTAAGTTCCTGGCGGCAACGACAGCGAGACACTTCCGGCAATCGCTTCACCGGCCGTAGGATCGCTCACCTCACGAGAATCGGCCAGATAAGCCACATAATCCCGCCCTGTGACAGAAAGGCCTGATGCCGCGAGATGCTGCGGGTAGAGTGCGATCCAGTCCGGGCTCAGCCGGGCGTGGGAGAAGTCGAACGATGTCATGAATTCGGATAGGTGTTCCATCCAGGAACGGATGGCCCTTTGCGAAGTTGCAGTGCCTGTCTCGCTGCCGACGGTAATAGAGAAATCAATGTAGTCATAGTGGCATCGGTTCAGCAGGGCGGTCCAGGCGCGTTTACGGTGGATCGTCCACCCCGTCAAATCGCGATACATGCTGGCTGCATTATCCTCGTCGAGAACCACAGGTTTAGGACGGGATTCCGTCGCCCTGCAAAAACTCGCAAGCTGATCGAGTGTCAGTTCCTTCGACATAAAGTTGCCCATCTCGTAAACGTGCCCGTCGAAGAAGGTATTCGGCAAGGGGTGGTCATTCGCAATGTCGAACGTTTTGCCGGCCAGGGTTGCGTCCATTGGGAACGAGTTCTTCTTTCCATAGGTGAAAGCTTGCTGCCCAGAGAGCAGGTGCGGATGATTTGTCCGGCGCATTTCATCGCGCAGGACGCGCGCCATCTCTTCCTGCCATTCGTCGACGTCGGCCGCGGATGCGTGGCCGGGAAAGCCTCCTCCCGGTTCATTGCAAATTTCGTAATAGACATTGTCGTATCCGCTGGTCTCCTCGATGATCTTTCGCGCGTACGCGGTTTGTCTGCGCACCAACTCGGGATTCTTCAGCGATATATAGTCCTGCCAGTCGACAGCGCCGGCACGCTGCTTGTTGTTTGCTGCATTCAACGGGTTTAATGCCCACACGTCGTTGGAATATGTATTGCTGAAGACCGTCAGCTCCACGACGATTCCGTTTTTGGATGCCGCATCGAGAAAGCGATGCAGGCGGTCGAAATACTCCGGGTTCCACTGGTCCAGGTCGTAAAGGGGTTCGCCATCCAGGGCCTTGCCCGGACCGCTGCGCACAAAGGGGGAGATGTAGTCCGGCGACTCCGGCTTGCAGGGGGACGACGGATTGCGCGCGCTTTGCAACTCCCGATACAAGAGAAACGTGCGCGTCATGGTCATCTTGTGCCTGGCTGCATCGGCAAGATATCGCTCATAGTCGAAAGGCCGGTTGATGACCGAACCATAGTGCTCGGAAGCGGAGATCAGCACGAGCGGCTTGCCGCGAAACCAGAGATACTTTGGGCTGTCGGGATCAATCTTTACCGCGTCTTTTACCGCGTCCTTCGTCGCGTCGTTTATCGCAACGTTCGTCGCGTCGTTGATTGTGTCGTTTATTGCGTCGTTTATTGGAACCTGGGCCCCGGCCACAGTGGATGCGATCGCTCCCAGCAACAACATCATTCCAAGCCTGCCGTATCTCATGGGATTCCTTTTTCTTCACAGCACTCCCAGATGAGTCGAGGCAGAGCACCTGATCCGCGCAGGCAAAATCCTTAGTTGCCGAGGCGGCTCAGATAGGTCTCCACGGAAGCCCAATCGCCGCTTTTGACGGCAAGGGCGACATACCCGTCTGGTCGAACGAGCCAGAGTCCACCGGGGTGATAAGGTGCGCGCAGGTTCGCCTCCACCAGTTTCGCATGCCGTGTAAGCAGGTCAGGCGGTATTCCGTCGGCTTCGCCAAACAAGACGAATCGCGGAGAATCTCCCGCTCCAACGGGCGCTTCCTTCTCTCGTATGGGCGCGCGACTCCCGGGTGCGGGTTCACCATGGTGGTTCGGACCATTGAGTGGACTGTGTGCGTAACGAATCGCGATCTCCGAGGCTACATTGGCAGCCAGCTTGCGTACAGGGGAGAGTCCCATGACCAGCGAAGCGACATCGTTGCGCAACGACTGTGCTATCTGCCCGCTCAGAGTGGATATCTTGGTCATTCGTCCCGTGACCTTTAAGACTTCCTCGGCGATGGGGCTTCGTTCCTGGCTATAGCTTTCGAGCAGGGTATCTTCGGCCGACCCGCGAATTACCATGGCCAGCTTCCACGCGAGGTTGCAGGAGTCCTGCATGCCGGTGTTCATTCCTTGTCCCCCCGCCGGGCTATGAACATGAGCGGCATCTCCCGCCAGAAATACCCGGCCGGCGCGGTAGTCCTTCACCTTGCGTTCATTGATGGTGAAGGAGGACAACCAGATTGGATCGGAAGCGCGGGGCGATCCGGGAAAACGCTTGTCGAGAATGGACTGAATTTGTTCCAGGGACGGTGGAGCCTTCTCCGCATCGCCGAGTGGGTTTTCACCGGAATCGGCGATGATGCGGTAGCGATTCTCAGCGATGGGAAAACTGGCCAGTACCCCGTCAGAATGCCACGCTATGTTGATTGCAGGCGAACGCGCAACGCCTTCCAGGTGAATGTCCGCAAGCAGCCAGTGAACCGGCGACGTTTCCCCAGAAAACTCCATCCCCAGCTTATGACGAACGAAGCTATGGGCTCCGTCACAACCGATCAGCCACGAAGTCTCGAGACTTTCTTCTGTTCCGTCGGAATGACGCAGCGTAGAAACAATGGTCGTCGCGGAGGCAGCGAACTGCGTCAACTCCACTCCGCGCTCAACCTTCACACCGAGCGTCGTCAAGAATTCATCCAGGACGCGCTCGGTCTCGTTTTGAGGAATCATCAAGGTGTAGGGGTATGCGGTCTCGACACCTTCCAGCGAGAACTGGGCAATTGGCTTCTTTTCCGCGGAGAGATTGACCGTTGTAACCTTGTACCCTGCGTCGATCAGAACGGCAGTGCAGCCGGACCGCTCAAGCAGTTCAAGCGTGCGGCTCCAGATGACAAGCGCCTTGGATTTGTCAGTGCGCTCCGGCGCCTTATCCACGATGCGAACCGCAACACCATATCGTGCGAGTTCGATAGCCATGGTCATCCCGACCGGCCCCGCTCCCGCAATGAGCACGTCATTCTTCACGGTCAATTCTCCTTATGATTAGGGACAGTTCCCGCCCCGGCCTCTCCCATTTGCGGGAACTGTGCCGGAGGCGTACTATCGTCCCGTTCCCCCTCGACTGACAACCATACCGCAATTGCGGCGCGTCCGATCGCGAAATTGGGCGAAGACTGCTCTTGCTGAAAGGCAAGCAAGATATGCCTCGATATCTCCCGGCTCTGGCCGTTACCCTGTTCCTGGCGTCCTTCACGGCAGCCCCAGTACGTGCGCAGGGCATCCATTCGACGAATGTCCCGCCTGACATCCAGGCCATCATGGACAAAGCACCCTATAAGAACGCCATTTGGGGCCTACGGGTGATCGATGCCAATACTGGCCAGGCACTGATTGATCTCGAACCGCACCACCAATTCTTCATCGGCTCCGTGCGTAAGGTCTTCACTCTGGGCGAGCTTTTGGACCAAGTCGGTCCCGGCCACACATACGACACCCCCATCTATCGACAGGGTTCCATCAGTAACCGCGGCGTCTTGCAGGGCAATCTGATCCTGGTTGCTTCGGGCGACATCACCATGGGCGGCCGCACCAACCCGGATGGCAGCATCGCCTACACCACCTACGATCACAATGAAG
This sequence comes from Acidobacteriaceae bacterium, assembly GCA_049800615.1. GTDB lineage: Bacteria > Acidobacteriota > Terriglobia > Terriglobales > Acidobacteriaceae > PALSA-350. Next base: position 14,318 of record JBARKD010000735.1, read on the forward strand.
CAAATTCTCTTGGCAATGCCGCGCTCACCAAGCCGAACCCCCTGGCCGGTTATGCCAGGCTTGCCCATCAGGTTGCAGCCTCGGGCATTAGGGAAGTAACCGGGGATGTCGTCATCGATGACCGGCTCTTTAAGCCTTACTTTTTCCGCGATGAGTTTTCGTTCACGCCGATCTACGTTAACGACGATGTAGTCGACCTGATCATCGATCCCAGGCAACTGGGAGAGGATGCTTCCGTGAGGCATCGCCCGCACTCTGCCGCGCTTGCCGTGGTGAACAACGTGTTAATGGCGCCAGCGGGTTCCGACGTCAACATCGTGCCCGGTCTGCCTCCGTGTATTGGAAAGCCCGGTTGCACAGTTACGATCAGCGGCGATCTTCCTGTCGACTTCGTGCCGCCGCTCACGAACAGTTATCCGCTTATCCGTACATTCCGTATTACGGAGCCGTCAGATTACGCGCGGACGATTCTTATCGAAGAATTGCGGGCGGCGGGTGTCAAGGTCGATGCGGCAACGGTTGAATCGAATCCCGCTCAGCTGTTACCTGCAAAGAACTGCTACGAAGCAAAGAACCAGGTAGCAGAACTTCGCGGCCTTCCATACGCTGAAGACGCCAAGTTCATTGCCAAGGTCAGCTACAACATTGGCGCTGACACGAGTCTGCTTCTATTTGGCGTTACGCAGGGCGCCGATGACATGGACTCGGCCCTGGGAGCAGAAAAGAATAATTTGCAAAACAATTACGGGATCAATCCCAGCGAATACTTCTTCGTCGACGGCAGCGGCGGCGGGGAAACGACCGCAATCAGCCCGGCGGTCACGCGGATGCTCTCCGAGATGCGCAGCCGCCCGGAGTTCCCTCAGTATTTCGCCGCGCTTCCAATCCTCGCAGTCGACGGCTCACTCGCATTTGTCACCGATTTCGAGTCCGATGCTACGCTCGCTCCCGCGAAAGGGCAGGTCATTGCCAAACCCGGCACCTTTGTGGGGGATACCCCGCAGGGCCCACAAATCCGGGGCCAGGCCTTCGCAGGCTACATCACGGCTAAGAGCGGGAGAAAGCTTATCTACGAGGTCGTAGTCAACAATGTCCCCTTCAACATCATAAGCGATGTCATTCAGGTCTTTCAGGACCAGGGCACCATCTCCGCCATGCTTTGGCGTGACAACTGATAAGGGCCCTCACCAGTCGTAATCCGGCCGGCTTAATTTCGCGAATTGCTCTTCAGGAGGGGATGCAGATGAAGGTTCCGGACAATCCTGTTCTTGTGGTTGGCGCCGGCCCCACTGGCTTACTTCTGGCTTCGGAGTTGCACCGCCGTAATGTGCCATGCCTCTTGATCGAAGCCCATTCAGAGGTCATGCACTGGGACAGGGCCACGGTCGTACATCCTCGTTCGCTGCAGATATTCGAAGCGATAGGAATGATCGATGAACTCCTCAAGGTTGGTTGCAAGCAGCGTGTCATTAAGGCCTACTCGGATGGGTCGCAGCTGGGAGAGATAGATTTATCCACTTCAGGCAGTATCTATGGCTATAACATCGGCGTGTCGGAGGAGGTTACCGAGCGAGTCCTTACGGACTATCTTCACCGGCAGGGCGGCGTGGTTACCCGCGCTTGCCGATTAGTCGCTCTCGCACCTCATGCCGATGGCATGCTTGCCACCGTAGAGAAGGAGGGAGAGCAATATCAGGTAAAAGCTCGATGGGTGGTGGGATGCGATGGGATCCACAGCGCCGCACGTGAAATGACCGGTATCGAATTTGATGGCCACAAGCTCGCCAAGCAATGGGCCGTGTTCGACGCCGGAATTGAGGGCTGGACCGACACCCATGAAGGTGACTTCGCCTACCATGATCTTCTGCCAGTTATTCTTACCGCCCTCCCCGGTAAACGCTGGCGGGTTTACCTCAGGCCAAGCTCTGAGAATTCGGATCTTGTTGCAGAGGCAACCTCCACTTTGCGGATGTACTTGCCCGCAGCATCCTTCGTCGATGTTGAAAATCCCACGCGGTTCAATTGCTTTACGAAGATTGCGGCTCACTTCCGGTCCGGCCGGGTATTTCTGGCTGGTGACGCTGGCCATCTATGCTCACCCTCGGAAGGCCACGGCATGAACACGGGGATACAGGACGCGTATAACCTTGGCTGGAAGCTTGCACTTGTCTATCAAGGTGCGGCAGCCGAGAGCCTCCTGGACAGTTACGAGGCTGAGCGCCGTCCCGTCGCCGAAGTAATCACTCAATCGGGCGACGCCTTTGAGCAAGCGCAGATGTTGACCGATCCGGCCGCACGCAGAGAAAGAAATCAGGCCATCAAGGCCCTGCTCTCTGATCCGGAACAGCAGCGGCTGGAAGTGATGGCTGAGACGGAACTACGCATCAGTTACACCGGCTCGCCAATTATCATGGGCGACGTCAGCGATACTGTGGGTGGCGGTGTTCGTCTACCCGACACACTTCAAGTGGAGTGCCTCGAGCCAGGAGTACGTTATCTCCATCAGCTGGCGCAACGGGCCGGCCACACGCTTCTACTCCTCGCCGGCCCAGAGGCCAACGATTCTGAGCTTCGAAGCCTGCACTCCGCGATTCTGAAGGAGGTCGCCGGTTCTGTAATTTTTGAATCGGCGTTTACGCTCGCGACCCACACTGATCTCTCGGACAAGATTGGCCGCCTGGATTCACGCACTGCAAGTCAGCTAGGCATCCGGAACACCGCGCTGCTGGCGGTGCGTCCAGACGGCTATATCGGCATGCGGTCGGATCTTAATCATCTTGCTGCGATTGGGAGCTATCGCGATCTCATTCAGGCCGGCGATGCGAAAGCATCCGACGATCGCCATGGAAGTGAAAAGGATCGTCCCCTCGCTTCTCAGCGATGATCAGCTTCGCTCCGCTTAAGAAGGTAGTCCAGCCCGCAAACGCGGTACCATCGGTATCCATACGCCTCCAGGAGAATGTGGTGGCGCCCATCTCTCTCCGGGTGGCTATGATCGTCCGATAGCAGATTGACCAACGTACATGCGGATTCCTCTGGTTCACGGATCGCCATTCTAATCTCAGTTGGCTCCGCAGTCATGTTGTGTAGGAAAAGGACGGCATTATTCCTCCATTCGTAGCGCATCGCCAAAACGGCGTTCGAACGATTGCTGACAAACGTAAAGTCTCCCCAGCCAATCTCGGGCACTTCCTTGCGCATGCGAATCATTCGCTCCATCCAATTCAGCAGGGAATTCGGGTCGCGCCTTTGTTGGGCGACGTTTACGTGCTGGAACCCGTAAGCACCTTCGCTGATAACCGGCAGCACCGGTCTGTCGCTCTTGGTAAATCCGCCTTGTGGCTCGGTTGACCACTGCATTGGCGTCCGCGCGCAGTTCCGCTCCGGCAGCTTGAGGTTGTCGCCCATGGCTATTTCGTCCCCGTATCGAAGGACCGGCGTTCCCGGCAGGGTCAGCATCAGGCTGTAAGCAAGTTCCAGCCGCCGGCGATCGCCCTGAAGCATCGGCGCAAGACGTCTGCGAATCCCACGACCATACAATTGCATACCCGGTTCAGGCGCAAATGCCGAGAAAACAGCCTCTCTCTGCTCCTCTTCCAGGCGGCCCAGGTCCAACTCATCGTGGTTGCGCAGAAAGATTCCCCACTGAGCTGATGCAGGCCTCTTGCGCGTCGCCTTGAGAGCCGCGGCCATGGGGCGCGTGTCGCCAGTCGCCAGGGCGTAGAAGAGGTTCTGATTGACGTCGAAATTGAACATCATCTGTAAGCGCTCGCCCTCTGCGCCGAAATACTCCATATCCGTGCCCGGCAACACATTTGCCTCAGCGAGAATGATCGCTTCGCCCTGTCGCCAGGTTAGAAACTGGCTGAAGTTGCGCAGCATGCTGTACTGCTCCTCCGGCTGCTTCTGATTCGCGCCCTTCTTTGCGATGACAAACGGGACCGCATCCATGCGGAAGCCGGAGACGCCGAGCTGCAGCCAAAATCCCATGATCTTCAGAATTTCTGCCTGGACTTCAGCGTTGGCGGTATTCAGATCCGGCTGGAAATCGTAGAAGCGATGGAAGTAGTATTCCTTTGCCGCCGCGTCATAATTCCAGGTCGATTTCTGCACTCCCGGAAAGACCACGCCCGATGCGGCATTCTTCGGTTTCTTCTTCGACCAGACATACCAGTCGCGATATTTTGATTCAGGATCCTTTCGCGCTGCCTGGAACCATGCGTGTTCATTGGAGGTGTGATTCACCACCAGGTCGATCAGCACACGCAAGCCCCGCTGCTTGCATCCTTGCGTGAACTCCACGAAATCTCCTAGAGTGCCGTACCGCGGATCGACGCCGTAATAATCCGCGACGTCATACCCATCGTCCTTGCACGGCGAGGGCTGAAAAGGCATCAACCAGATCGCCGTCACGCCGATGCCTTGCAGAT
>JBARKD010000736.1:0-2245 GCA_049800615.1 Acidobacteriaceae bacterium
TTGTGATAGCGCACCACGCCACGATCGACGCTGTCGAGCCACAGGTCTCCGTCTCGCCCCTGTATCATCGTGCCGAATTGGTTGGAAAGCAGACCGGGGGTCTCTCTGTTGAACACAGTCAGATGGACTCCGTCGAAGCGCGCCAGCCCATTAAACGTAGCAATCCAGAGATATCCATCAGGTGTCTGAGTAATGCCGCGTACTTCGTTCTCCGGCAGACCATTGTCTACTGTCCAGACCTCGAAGCCGTACTGAGCCTGCCCCGCCTCGACCATACAGAAGAGAATTACCAGCTGGGCAAGAAGATGCAGGATGCGGCCGGGATTCTCAAAACGCGATGGACGCTGAAGGCCGGGATCCGGTTCGGGCTGCGAGCCTAACTCCGATATCAACCCGTGCTCTCCTTTCTGAGAACGCCAATAGCCGCGAGCTTATGAAACAGGCTGCGGGTAAGGTTCACTTTCACGAGAAGCGAGTACTTGTATAGAGAGGATACACGGGCTTAATGCGCAGCCCGATCATCGGGCGAGGAGAACCTGCTGACCCGGAGGAGGTTGGAGATTTTGGCCTGTGTGAGAATTGCAACGACGGTCAGCAGGCACGCCGATGACTGGGTTCTAAGTCCACAGAGGAACATACCCACTGCGAACAACATGCTCATCGGGTCATACGGGCCGAGTCAGTAGCTGCCTACCATCAAGTGCACGGAATGGCAAAGGGAAGCGAGATCGTGATCAGCGTCCCCTTTTCAATCCTCCTATCCAGGTAAATCTTCCCGGAATGATCTTCTACAATCTTTTTGGCGATCGCAAGGCCTAGTCCGCTCCCCGCAGTCTTGCCGTAACTCACAAAGGGTTCAAACAGAGAGTCGCGAATGGACGCAGGGACGCCGGGTCCGTCATCTCGCACGTCGATTTGCAGGCTGGATCGATTTCCATTCGTGCTGATGACGATCTGTCCCGACTTGGAAGCAACCGCCTCGCAAGCGTTCAAGACCAGGTTGGCGACCGCCCGCTCGAGACGGTTGGCATCGAAGCAGCCCACCGCACGGCCTTCATGGCGATGCATAATCTTGACCCGGCGGAATTCCTGCTTCACAGCGACCATTCGGATCGCACGGCCCACTGTGTCAACAATGTTTCCGACCGCGGGTCGCAGAATGTTGCCGCCCCTGGACCACTCTAGTAATGAGGAAACCAATTCATCCATCCGGTCGATGCTCGTACGGATCTCCTCGTAAAAAGCATCCCGCTGCATCTGGCTGATATCTGGCTGGGTGAGAAATTCGGCATTGGCAAGTATGGCCGTGAGAGGCTGGCGAAGATCATGGGAAATATGGGCAATGATCCTGATTAAAGCGCCAACCGGATCGAGACCTGGAAAATTGCATTCCACGCTTAAAGACCCAGGGGGCAAGCACTGTCTCCTGGACACCGATAGCTCGAGCATTGAAACCCCTTCCATCTGCAAGCCGATGTTTGGAGCCGGGATCGTTTCCTACATCGGAATATCGTCACTAGCAACCCTCGTGACGTCGGAGGATACCCCATCTTTGAGCTGTTCAGTCATAAATGGGGTGGTTTGCACGAGACCGACACCGCGCCTGCGTAAGTCTTTCAGCAGTTCGATACCCGTCAGGTCGGCGAACGAAACGTCAGCCAGTTCGAGCGACAACCGAATTTTGTCAAGAGAGGCACGCGCGTCGCATGCTCTGCGGAGTTCCTCAACGTAATAACCGGTTATACGGCCTTCTACACGGAGAACTGCGGCGCCCTCAGATGTTTCAATCACCGTGATCCTTAGCATTGCAGTTGCTAGTATTGCAATCAACCTGCCATTCACCGCGCACGCGGTGGGTAATGATCCGCCGGACATATGCAGCGAATTGCCCCGGGCCAAGCGCTCTATCGCGCTGAGATTACGAGGGTTTACCGCCCGCGTCGCCATGCGGTCTCTAACTGCAATGCTTTGGTCACCTTGCAGCCCATCGCCCGGTCGATGACAGAACCACCATATTTGGTGATCTCGCCCGAGTCCGGTTCGGGCAACTACGACGGGCGGTGGCGCGATCCCTGGATGCTCAGCTTTTTCATCCGATGCCGAAGCGTGTTTGGATGAATGTTCAAGACCTTCGCTGCGCCCTTTGGACCATCAATCACTCCATCGGTGAGTTTAAGCGCGGCCAGGATATGGTTTCGCTCTGCCTCGTCGAGGGTTACGATTCGCGGGGAAGGCTCGAGAATAG
>JBARKD010000737.1:0-2691 GCA_049800615.1 Acidobacteriaceae bacterium
GTGGCGCACTGATTGGCGGGCTGGCAGGCGGGGGCAAGGGCGCGTTGATCGGCGGCCTTGTAGGAGCAGGCGCAGGTACCGCGGGCGCGGCACTTACCGGGAACAAGGGCGTTGCGATAGCGGCGGAATCGATCGTCACTTTTATTTCGTCTTCGCCTATCACTGTGACCCTAAAGTCCAAGCCGGAGGCAGAGTAGCCGCGGTCCCGGGCTTACGCACGGATCGGCCCCAAATCCGATCGCGTTGGGCTTAATCGCCCGTTCAAGGCAAACGAACGGCTGAGTGTTCTGCGCAGATTCTCTGGTAGATGTGGCTCTCCTGCTCACGCTGGAAGCTTGTCAACACATACCCACACAGAATATCCACCTTGCGAGCCTTGGCCACCTCATCGGTGAGGTGCTCGACCTGAATCGCCGCATCCACGTTCCCTTGGGCCCATAACGTCGGGGCAAATTCACCACAGGCTGCAACTCGGGGATGCTTCTCCTTGGCTGTCTTGTTCACTGAAGACAGCAGATCACCAAACACGTTCAGGAATCGAGCCGCGTCAGGCAGACCATTCACCATGAACGTCGAGAGCGCATCGTAAACATCCAGAGCAAGATAGCGGCCTTGTTCCGTAGCAGCAGTAGTATCTACGCCGCGTGCCAGCAAGGTCTGAAGAAGACCCTTTCGGTGTGACTCGGTCGCGACTACGATAACCGGATTGCCGGCATTTAGAGCAGCTTCGATGAAGCAAGCGAGACCCAACAGAAGTGCCGCATCATCAGAATAGAACTGAACTTCGTGGCTGTGTGGAATCTTCTCCTGACTCGCCACGGGCGATGGGAGAGCCTTGCGGACGAGGTGGCCGGGAGCATGGGCACCGGAAACGTCTGTGGGATTGTGACCTGATAGTCCCTTACTGAGAAACAGCCTACCCTGAGAAACCGCTTCCACAGCGTCTAACAGTTCGCTTTCGGCATGTACTTTTACAACGTAGCCCATGGCTCCCAAGCTGAAGGCCGCTTGAGCCAAATCGACAGAAGATTCCTGACTCAAGAATAGTATTTTGCATTCCGGTAAGAGCTTGCGGATTCGTCGAGCCACTTCAATCCCATTGAGTGTGGGAAGCCCGATGTCGAGCACCATCATGTCCGGTTTGAGTTCCTCGGCTTTGCGAACCGCTTCTAATCCGTCTGAGGCTTCGCCAACGACCTGCAATTCCTGCCTTTCGCCCAGCGTTGAACAGACGAATTGCCGGAATGGTTGGTAATCATCGATAACAAGAACCCGTTCTGTCGGCGCTTCCAAGTAGCCTCTACCTCGCTATCCAAAAACCCGACTCGTTGAGTATAGTTTCTGAACGGTACTAGCATTTCATGCGCCGCCAGTTCGGTCGTTGCCCAGGCGCAAGGTTCGATTATAGTGCCGAACACGGGCGAAAGCCTGTACTCTGTGACTTAGAGCGACCGGACGCTCGATCTGAAAAGAACTGAAGCCTATCTCATGAAGGCTTGCGGTAGATTTTCGGAGGTTCGACACCTCTAAGCGTGTGCCAGGTCAACATTATCGGTACCTTCGTACCATGGAACACCTGTCAGGGGATTACCGAAAATTCTCTTCCCGCCGAGGCCATGTCTCGCCCCGAGCCAGACCAATGGAGATCATGAGTTTTTTTGTGCCGAGCGAGCGCCGTATCTATGATGGAGCTGGATTGTGCCTCGTCTAACGCAAGGTCCCTTGATCAACCGTGATGTACTGGAACCGACCATCCCGTTCCAGTTGCAGGACAACCGGTTCATCGGGTGGTATCTGGTTGAGTGTCGTTCGCAACCCATCCACATTATGAATGGCGGAGCCATTCACGGCATGAACAACGTCACCGGCGGATAGTTTCGACGCGCCCCGCGGGATACCTTCAGACATTGCGGCTATGACTACGCCATCTGATCCCCTGGCATCCGGGTAGAGATTATGTAGTTTTTCCCCATAGTCCACACCCACTACTCCGAGCCGCCCAATCGTGTCTTGTGCCGGAATGATAATGTCTTCTACGCTCGAGGGGCGATCTGGATCAAAGACTGGAGTAACCGTTGTAGAAATGCGACGAGATGCTCGTTGGAACTCGAGTCTCACCGGTTTACCGTCCGGTAGAGTGTAGGTGGCAGCATCCAGATCCTCAAAACTGTTTACCGCCACTCCATCTACGCTTACCAAGACGTCTCCAGACCCGATGCCAGCCTGTGCCAGCGACCGATCTGAATCGACGTCCTCGACCAGCAAGCCTGTACGAGGAAGATGAAGACCCTGGGATATCGAATCGGAAATACGCGCGAGAGATAGGCCAAAGTCGGGTCTATGCACATAGCCGAATTTGCGGATCGACTCAACTGCCCGTCTTACGGCAGGAAGAGGGAGCGCGAATCCGACACCTTCATTCCCGCCAGAAAGCGAATAGATCAGTGTGGTGATACCGACGAGATTGCCCTGAAGATCGACCAGCGGACCACCGCTGTTGCCAGGGTTCACGGGCGCATCTGTTTGAATATATCGATACGGTCCGTAGTCAGTCTCGCGCAGAGGGGAGCTGACAATCCCGAACGAGACCGAGTGGGCAAATCCGAATGGCGAACCGAAAGCCAGTACAAATTCTCCGTATCGAACATCAGCACCTGCGTTCAGGTCGAAGTGAGAGGGTGTGGACGCGGG
>JBARKD010000738.1:0-6388 GCA_049800615.1 Acidobacteriaceae bacterium
CATCTATCGCAACGGGTTCAACTGGTTCGTCGGCGACAGCTGGAGGGCAAAGCCAAAACTCACCATTAACTATGGCGTGAGATACGAGTATGAGAGCCCGCTCTTCGAACGAAATAATCATGTAACCAATTTCAGTCCGACCCTGAATGGGGGCCAGGGTGGCCTGTTTACCATCCCCAGCAATGCGTCCGGCACCTTCAACCGGACGACCGTCCACCCCAAGATGGATAATCTTGCTCCGCGTGTAGGCATCGCCTATCAGCTTTCTCCCAACCTGGTCATGCGCGCCGGAGCCGGCGTCTACTTCCAAAATACTTACCGCTATGGCAGTGAGAGCCAGTTGGCGCTCAATCCGCCATTTCTCACCGACCACTCTCTGAACAGCCAGGCCACCGCTGCCCCGGCCTTGATTCTGCAGAGCGGGTTTCCATCGGGGTTTACCAATCCGGTGAGCATCGATGACATCGCGGCAGTGAGCGAGCTTCAGATACGCGCGATCAACTCAAATCTCATTCCTTCCGATATTTATGAAGGGAGCTTCGGTTTCCAATACTCGGTCAGCAGAGACCTGGCGGTGGAAATCAACTACGTGTTCAATCAGGGTCGTCACCTGTGGAGTCTCAGTAACGAAAACCAGGGCATTCTTAACAATCCCGGCAGTCCGCCGGTCATCCCCTTCCCGCAGTTCGTCCAAGGCACAACGCCGACTTACGTCGAGTGGTTGGATAGCGACCTCAGTTCCAGCTACAACGGCCTGCAGGTCAGCGTCGACAAACGAATGTCGAACAACTTCGCCTTCCACGTGGCGTACACCTGGAGCAAGGCTCTGAGTCAGGGCAGCGACTTCGAGGCCGGTCTGCGCCCCATTCAGAATCGCTACGACCTCAGTAAGGAATGGGGCCTTTGGGACAACGACACACCCCAACGTTTCATAGCCAGCACTACCTACGGCTTGCCGATAGGTAAGAACCACAGGCTGAATCCGTCTGGCTTTGCAGGCAAGGTGGTGGACGATTGGCAAGTGAATGGAATTGTGGACTATTCCGATGGTCAACCGATCACCATCTCGTCGAGCTCTGACTTGTCCGGAACGAATTTCGGAAATGGATCTGCCACCAGGGCTAATTGCGTTGCCACACCGCATGTCAATCAGACGATCGACCACTGGCTTGACCCGAATGCCTACTCCGCTCCTTTGCCATATGAATTCGGCACGTGCGGACCGACGCCGGGCCCAAGGAACCCTGGAGTTTCAACCTGGGATACGTCCTTGTTCAAGAATTTGCCCCTCTCGGAAACCAGGTTCTTCCAGTTCCGCGCGGAGGCTTTCAATCTTTGGAATAAACCACAGTTCGGGGTGCCGAATTCAACCGTTGGGACGCCCTCCTTCGGTCAAATATCGAGTTTGGCCACCAATCCCCGGCAACTTCAATTTGCCCTGAAGTTCATCTTTTAGGGACGGCGGCATAACGTATCGAACGGAGTGTGTCGTCGATGATGGAGCGGCGGAAGTTCCTTAAGGTGGCAACGCTGGGCGCTCTTGCCTACGCCTGCCCTTACGACGGGCACGGCGAAGAAAAGCCACAGAAGTTCAAGATCGGCATGGCCGCTACCACCTGGCTTGCCACCGATCACTCGACCGCCATGTATTGGAAGGCGGTGGAGGCGATTTCGCAGTTGGGGATCGGTGCGACCGAAGCGGACAATAGCGATGCCCATCTCGACACGGCCTACGGAGCAGATCCTGCTGCATTCGTTACCCGGTCTCGCGGAATAGGCGTACAGCTCGAGGGCGTGTACCAGGCATTGCCGCTGCACGAGCGCAAGAGCTGGGCCGCGATCATGGCAAAAGTACGTTCGGATGGCAAATTTCTGAAAGCCGCAAACGCAAAATATATCGCGTTAGGATGGGCTCCGCCAGCTCCCGTGGGAGGCAAGCCCTATCAACGGACGGCGGCGGATGTCCAACAGGTGATCCGTGCCGCGGACGAAATCGGCCGAATCTCCAGCGAAGAATACGGCATTCTCGTTGCCTTGCATGCAGAACGCGATATTCCCAAAGATGTCGTCCTGGAAATCCTCGACGGCACGAACCCCAAGTACTTGAAGTTCTGCGCCGATGTAGGTCATCTTGCGGGTATGGGGCTCGATCCGCTGTCAACAGTGAAGCGATATGCTTCGCGCTTGGCAGTAAGCCACTGGAAAGACTTCGATCCAAAACTTACCGGACCTGCTTATTTGGGCGCGAAGGCGACAGGAGACTTTGTCGAGGTGGGCCAGGGCACGGTAGATTTTCGAGGTTTGGCCGCTTTCTACAAGCAAATTGGCTTTGATGGATGGGTGATGGTGGAGCTGGATCATTACCACAGGCCGAGTATCATGGAGAGTGTTCGCCAAATGAAGGGGTTTGTTACCGATCAGTTGAAGCTTCAGTTTGTCCCGGTGCAACACTAGTGGCCTGTCGCAGAGAAGACGTTAGTAAAGCAAATGAATTGTCGTCCCGACCGGAGCGTAGCGTAGTGGAGGGACCTGCTGTTTCCTTCCCCAACTCCGATCCTCTCAATCAGTAACGCTTTCTCCGAGACACTACACTAGAACTGGTCTCATAAATAGACAAATTTCTTGAGAGGCCGCGCATGAGACCCGCCCTCGAAGCGGGGCTCAGGGTCCAACCAGAAGCCCCAGACCCATATACGAACCCATATATGAGACAAGTTCAAGGCCGTGCTTTGTCGCTGTTGCTTCCCCTTCTAGCGTGCACCTTACTCGGGCAACAACAGAATCCACTGAGCGCTGCTCGTCATGAACTCGATAGTGGTCACAGCGCAGAAGCCATCGCAACCCTCGAGACTTACCGGCGGGACCACCCCCACGATCCGGACGTTTCGAATCTCCTGGGTATCGCTTATGACAGGGCGGGCGATGCCGACAAATCCTTGCAGATGTTCCAGGAGTTTGCGCGCCTGGCTCCCAATAGACCGGAAGCGTTCAACAACCTCGGCGCTGCTTATCTGCGCGCGGACAATGCGGAGCAAGCGGAAACGGCTTTTCGCCGCAGCCTGGCCCTCCGTCCTGGCGCCGTCGATGCGCTTTACAACCTGGGCGCCCTGCTGAATGCGCGAGGAAAATATTCCGAGTCAAAACCGCTTCTGGAACAGGCATATCGCCAGGATCGATCGGGCCCGGTCGCCTATGAACTTGCCGTGGCCATGGCCGAAACGGGCGACAAGAAAGAGGCGCTGAAGATTCTCGAATCGTCGGCTCCTCCCAAAGGTGTGAATGCCGCCCCGTGGTTAAAACTGGCGGGGACCCTCGAATTAGCCCAGGGAAAAACCGAGGCCGCATCAAGAGCTTTGGACTCCGCGGTTCAGCTACAGCCGGATGACCTCGAACTGCCGTACGATCTGGCCCTGGTCCGGCTTCAACAGGGCCGTGCCGACGCCGCGATTCCACTCCTCGACAAGAGTTTTGCTCAGCTCCCCGCGAGTTCAAGGGATGTACGGGAAGGCGCGATATTGGCCTCGAAAGGATTTCCTCAACAGGCTTTGTCACGGTTTGAGCAAGCTGCCATCGAAGACCCTGGGTCGTACGATGCTTTGTACAACGTTGCCGTCTTGCGGCTGGAAAGATCCGGTCCCAAAGATCTGGACCTATCTCTCGACGCGGCTCAGCGAGCGATGAACGTTCACAATACGGGGGAAATTCATGATTTGTTAGCGGATATCGACGAACGCAGAAAAGACTATAAAAACGCGGTGCTGGAGTATCAGGAAGCGACCCGCCTCGACCCGGACAGCGACCGGTTTGCCTTTGATCTCGGCGCCGAGTTGCTGCTTCATGAAAACTACCAGGCCGCGGAAACCATCCTGCGGGCTGCCCAGGCTCGCAATCCGCGGTCGTCGCAGATCTACTTAGCCTTGGGTGCCGCGGAATTCATGGCTGGTAAAACAGCGGACTCGGTGGAAGCTTTTCTGAAGGCGATCGATCTGAATCCGAGCTTCGAGCCGGCCTACCTTTTCCTTGGCGAAGCCTACACCTTCTCGAACACCCGGTCTGAAGAAGTATTAGCCAAGCTCGCGCACCTTGCTGCCAAACAGCCACAAAGCTTCGGGGCGCAGTATTACTACGGCACGTGCCTTGTGGTGGCGATGAATAACGATGGTGTGTTGACGAATGCGTCCTTGGCGATGGCAGCCCTGAATCGGGCGGCACAACTGCGACCTCGTGATGCGCGCGTCTACTATCAATTGGGCGAAGTGCTTCGGCTTGAAAAGCGCCCGGCCAATGCCGTGTCCTACTACACAAAGGCGATAGCTCTGGATCCGGATTATCCTGAACCGCTATATAAGCTGGGTCAGGCCTATGCTCACCTGGGCAAGCAGGAGGATGCGGAAAAGATGTTTGACCGCCATCGAGCGGTCATGAGCAAGCAAGAAGAAAGCCTCGATCGCCGTTCAAGCGAGATTCAGAGTTTCATTGTCAGCATGAAAGGTGTTGACGAGTCTAGATCGAATCCTGAGGCTACCAGGCACAACTAAGCAGTTGCGAATACTTCTTTTCCGAGGAGCACACCACTATTGCGTGAACGCGAGCTGGCGGAAAGATCGCTTTCCCGTGATAGCATGATGGCCTGCCCTCTGATTGCCTGATTTTCTTCGCTTGGCCTTGATTGCATCGCGCTTTTAAACATATCTTGAAGGGAGAGGGACTCCATTTCAGACACAATCGAATGGATTCCCGCGACAGCGAGATGGGAAGTTGCAACCAAAGGGCTAACCGGGGCTTACGTCGCCATCTCCGATGCCTTGTCGCAGGCCATTGGACAAAAGGGATTTGAAGAGTTCAACGGACCGCTCTGGTACGCAGCGGGCCAGGGTGCGAAGGAATTTGCCGATGCCAACGGTTTCGCGCACAGACGGAACCTGCACTTTTAAAATTCGGGTTTGGTTGAATGTGACAATCCCCTCTGTTCGCTAAGTCAAAGGAGCGCAGCCATGGAAACCTACAAGTCAGTTTCTCGGGAAGAAGCACCCTTTGTGGAGGAGGATCTGAACGATCGCCGCCGCATGGGTTCATTTTTGCTGGGATTGTTCCTGTTGTGCGCCAGCACCCTCATGTACGAGGTCGTCTTGACACGACTTCTGAGTGTGACCTGTTGGTATTACCTCGCCTTTGTTTCGGTATCGATGGCGATGTTCGGCATGACGGCGGGCGCGCTCTCGGTTCAACTGCGTCCCGACTGGTTCACGGAAAGACTGATCCGTCGCAGACTGGCTCAGTCCGCGATGGCCACCGCCGTGGTCATGCCCGTGTCGCTGGTGACGATGCTCGCCATCCCAGTGGATGTCTCATTGGCGTTGCAAACCATCTTCAGCTTCGTGCTTTTCTCCGCTGTGATCGCGGTACCCTTCTTTTTTTCCGGAGTAGCGGTCTGTATATCGCTGACCCGCTCGCCATTTCCCATGGGCCGGGTCTACTTTACCGATCTGGCAGGAGCTTCCGTCGGCTGCCTGGCTGCCGTGCTTCTCTTGAGTTTGATCGATGCTCCGAGCGCGATATTTGTGATCGCAGCGGTGCTCTTTGTCAGTGCCGCGGCCTATGGAGCCTATGCCGGGGATGCGGTGATTCGCCGGCGCTCGCTGTACGGCGCCGCCGCGATGCTGCTCCTCGGAATCGCCAATGCGTCGACATTGTATGGAATTCAGCCGATCTGGTCCAAAGGGGCCATCGATCACCGAACCAACATCCTGGCGGAGAAGTGGAATCCTATCTCGAAGGTGCGAGCGCTTAAGCCGGTGATTGAAACACCGTTGATGTGGGGCCCCAGCCCCGCGATGCCGGCCGTGAAGGTGGAAGAAATTGGCCTCCTTATCGACAACGCGGCGGGAACGGCAATCACACGGTTCAATGGCGATCTGAAACCGCTGAACTTCCTGCAGTACGACGTGACCTCGGTAGGCGCGCAACTAAGGAGCGGTGGAACGGGGGCGATTATCGGCGTGGGTGGCGGACGCGATGTTCTGAATTGCGCGGCCCAGGGATTCACGCGGATCGTCGGAATCGAAGTGAACAGCGCCATCGTGGAACTGGCCAGCAAGCGGTTCGAATGGTTTTCCGGTTTCACGAAGATACCTGGATTTGAGCTTCATAAAGATGAAGGCCGAAGCTACCTGACCCGCTCCGGAGAGCACTTCGACCTCATACAGGCATCCCTCGTGGATACGTGGGCGGCAACGTCGGCGGGCGCGATGACTTTATCGGAGAACGCCTTGTACACGGTGGACGGATGGAAGGTATTTTATGAGCACCTGAAGCCAGGCGGTGTGATTACATTCAGCCGCTGGTTCACTGATTCCGCCCGCCCGGAGACCTTCCGCCTGTACTCAGT
>JBARKD010000739.1:0-6937 GCA_049800615.1 Acidobacteriaceae bacterium
CATGCTGATCATTGACCCGGCATAGTTGACGACTGCACCATTTCCGTTGTCGGAGCGGTCCTCAAGATAGCGGAGGAAGTTGTGCATGCCCCCGTCGGTGCCGAAGTCCGCTTCGGTCGACCAGGAAGGATTCGGGAAGGGAATGCTCTTCCCCGCGATGATTGCCACCCGATAGTAGCTAGTGTTTCCATATCGACCCACGGTGCAGTTGCCGGTTTTAGCTGCGCAGCCGGGGTACTCGAAGCTCTCGTAGTCTGTCCAGCCAGTGTTGGTCGTCGGAGCCGTGTTGGTCGCCGGCGGGTTCGACAATAGCGTAACCGCATCAGCGATGATGGATGCCGCCGAATGGGGAGTGGTGCCGTCCGAGCCCTGTGGCGAGACTGTCCAAAAGGGATCTTTAACTCCCGTGTTGTAGTCGCCCCAGACGTACACGGGCTCTTCCGAGGCGACGGTGAAACCGTTACCGTTGGCCGTCAAGGTTCCGCCTGTTGGCGGAACGAAACTGTTGCCGGCACTATCCATACCGCCATCGACTAGGCGCAGCACATGGCGCGGTCCGGTCACCATGTTCCATTCGGCTGTAGCGACTCCGTTTGCGGCGTATCCCGAGTTGTACGACGAGCATCGCACCGCGCTGGCCGTGACCGACCCGTAAATGTAATAAGGCAAGGCCATGTTAGTCGTGTTTGTGATGCCGAAGCCGGCGCCCAGATTTGTCTCTCCCCACTTGTCGACCTTTCCTCCATTTACTGTTGTACCCTTTACCGCCGTGTCTTCCGGGGAATAGGGAACGGGGGTGGTGGAGGTGATCGTTGCGTAATAGCTCATTGCTTCAAGGTTTCCATCGGGTACACCGACGGCAGAGCCAGAGTTGACTATGTCGTTCAAGCCTGACATGCCTGAGAGGCCGGGGGCGTAAAACGTCGTCAGCGGATACAGATCTGGCAACATGCCGCGGCGATCAGAGAAGTACAGAATGTAGCCGTTGTAGGTCGAAGCGTTGACTTTCTTGCCGCTGCCGCCCGAATACGGTGTCGATCCCTGCAGCCACAGCCACAGGTTGCCTACGTCGAGTTCAACAGCGTTCATGATTCCAACCGGACTGCAATTCGGATTAGCGCCTCCCGTCCCGCCAGGATCTCCCGAAGGCCGCGCGTCGCGCGGTTCGCCTTCGCGTGCGTCATAAAGATTCAGCGGTAGCCAGTGGGAAGCCGTTCCGCTCGAGTCAGTGGTATCGCTCTCCATGGCGCCGCTTGTGGCCACGGGTTCCTGTAGTTGCTGCAGAATCAGGATAGCCGGACTGATTCCATTCTGACACTGAGCCGCGGGGTAGTTAGGAAAGTTCTTGCACAACGGAGCCGTGGTTACGGAACTGTTGTACGGGTGCGTCGGGGGCTGATTGTAGTTGCGGCCAAAACCGTAGCCCAACCATTGCGTTGTAAGGCCAACCCATGAAGTGGGGTTGGTTCCGCAATTTGTGGCGGTTGTCGGACAGTATTCCACGCGAAGCCATGCTCCCTTGCACTGGCTGCCGGACACCGTCACCTGGCCAAATAGCGGCCACGACGCCAGCGTGCTGGTGCATCCGGTGGGCGCCTGCGCTGCCCAGTCGTTTGTGCTGGTGCTTTTCAGGGCGGTAGCGAAGTACATATTGCCGATCGCGGGGACGCCACCCGGCACTGTCTGCGTAGTGGTGACATAGCCGGTGGCGTTGCCGAGGTTTCCGAACGGCGTTCCGATCTGAATGTCCTGCGTGGCGCTGTCGGAACGGGTTTCACCCGGATAGAGTTCGGCCTCGGTATCGGCCAACAAGATGCGGATCGAAGCTTCGTTGTAAAGCCGCGAGGCTGATACCTGCGCGCTGTCGCCGGGTGTAGGTTTGCGAATGATGTCGATCGCACCCACCTTCGAGCTGTTCACGAACGGCAACTGCAACTTGGTGGCGCCGGTGGCTCCGTTCTCGACGAATCCTTTAAAGGTTCCTTGGGAAACGCCGGGCCAAGTCGTGGTGTTTGCCGTGCCGACGGTAGGAGCAAAACCGCCGCTCCAGCTTCCAGTGGTCAGAGCCAGGCAGTTCGAGCCTGATCCTGGCCCAGGGGTCGGAGCCGCAGGACAGCCACCCGAGGCATTCGGTATGTAAACCGAGCCGTTATAAGAGCCGGCAGTGGGGCCGGCGGCGGTGCCATTCTCCAGCTGTGAGATAATCACTTGTCCTACAGCGGCAATTTTGTCGGTAAAGGTCAACGGACCGCCGTTGGCAGCCAGGAACAAGTTGCCATTCGTATGAACGCGGCCACCGAAGTTGAATGGCGGGCCGGCGAAATAATCGCAATCGCCGTCGCAAAAGACACCGAATTCGAAGGCAGGAAGCAAGGCAACTTCTACGGTTCGGGTCAGGTTTACAGATGCGCCGGTGGGTGTGATCGCGGCATTGTTCGTGGCCTCACCTGCCGATGAAGCGCGAGTAGCCGTCACTTGCAGGTTGAAAGAGATGAGAGTTGCCACCATCCCCTGGTCCGAGCCGGAGCCGACGATATCCCAGGTACCCGCGGGGTTGCCGTTCGCGTCCGACTTCGGCCACGTGATCGGGGGCTCGGTATAGATCATGCTGGTGATGTTCGAGCCGCTAATAGCAGTCGGATAATTAGCGGGAGCGGTGAGAGCGGCAATGGAGGTGGCAGTCGGCGACTGCGAGGACTGATACAGCTGGGAGAGCTGGGCGGTCAGGTTTTCGATGCCCGACTCTGCGCCATAGTAGGCCAGGTTGCCTTCCAGATCGTTGCCTCCCATGCGCTGTTCATTATTGACCAGATACAGAAGGCCTACCGCCATGGCCGACAGCAGCAGCGTCAGCAAAAGCGCCGCGATGAGCGTGAAGCCTCGCGAATCTCGTTTGCTCTTCCCCATGTTTCCCCCCTCCAACGTCAAAAGCGAAATCTCAGACCGGCCGGACTTCAGATTGCCAATCATTGGCAAACTTTGGTGCTGTCACTATAAGAATTGCAGAAACTCATGTTGCCAGCGGAGACAGAACTCGCCAAATACATGCTCTGGGATTTATTTCCTCCAGAAGTCAAACTCTGGCCCATCACCCACATGTTGACCTTTTGAATGAGCCCGGGGGAGTCTCCAGATGCGGCCACGTTGGATAAGTTCGCATTCATCAGGCCGCTCGTGGAGCTGATCACGTCATAGCTGAATTGCAGGTTGATGATGTTGTCGGCCACCGGGACGGCAGTGAGTCCGTTGACCTGGCGCATGAGGCGCGGGGTCTGGACGGTTCCTCCAGCGGCGGGAACTTGCAGAAAGTAAGTCACGGCGTTGAGGCGGCACACGTTGACCGTGTTGCCCCCACCAAGAGCGGGTCCTAAGCTGGAAATGGTACTGGCCAGACTGTTGGCGCCGGTCTGATTGAAATTGAGAGCGTCGCCGGACGCAAAGTCGATGGTGGTGTTGTTGGGAAGGCCGGTGATTTCGGCGACTACGGCGGCGGTTTGAGCTGAGCTGGTACCCCCGCTGCTGCCGGCCGTGCCCGCGCCGGGTGTGCTGACAAGAAAGAACAGCAGGTCGCCGACGTTCAGGCCGCCTGCGGCAAGGATGTTAGTGGGGTAACCCGCAGTGATAGTGGTCGCCGGGGCCACCGTGGCTTGGGTTGTACTGGGAAAGGTAAAACTGAAATTGTTCAGCGGAAAGTTGTAATCGCAATAAATCGAAGTGATGCTGTCGTTCACCACGGGTGCGGGAGCACTGGTGATGCCCGCGCCGCCCTCGACGCCGTTGCCATAGCCGGGCAGAATGCCATACATGAAGTTTCCGGTCGGGTAGGTGTCGGCGGGAACATAGCAGGTGCCGGCCTGGTTGCAAGCGACTTTCGTGTTGCCACCGGCGGTGGGCAACTGCAGGCCCCCCGAGGGCAAGCCCGCGCCCGCCATGCTGATGTCTTTGGTCATCAACTCGACGGCGGCGCGCATGTTCTGCTGGACTTCGGCTCGCTGTGTGACTGTGAAAGTGGCGGTCATTCCCTGGCGAAAAAGGCTAGTCATGGCCAGAATCCCGATCAGGCCGATGGCGGAGGCCACCATCAATTCCAGAAGGCTGAATCCGCGTTGCGAGTTTGCGATGGGAATCTTCATGGTTCCTTGGGTCCTCCGCCTTAGTGGTAGCTGGAGATCAACCCGTTCACCGAGTAAGTGCGGGCGGGCCAGCCGGGTTTCTGGTAGGTAACGGAGACAGTGACGGCGATGAGATTCGCGTTGACTCCACCACCCTGGGCGGCGGGCAGATCCACCGCATTGAAAGTGATGGTGCGGGTAAAGTTGCTAAGGCTTTGGGTGACGTCGTCGGCGGTGCCGAGGATACCATCGGGACCGGGCAGGACCAGGCACTCCACTCCTCCCGGGCAAGCCGTGCCCGTGTCTGGGGCGGTGCAGGCGACGTCATCGGCAGTGCCGACGATGCCATCCGGTCCGGCGCACTTTAGTTGCTGAGCTCCGCTCTTGAAGACTCCGCCGTTGGCGATGTTTTGGAGAGACGAGAAAGGAAGCTGCTGGCTGTTGCGAGCAGTGTAGATGCTTTCCATGGCATCGAGTGCTTTGTGCCGCGCAATCAGGTCTTCTTGCGCCGAAGCCGTGGCGCTTATCGCTGTTGCGAAACTAGCCATTACGGCGAGCAGCCCAATCGTCATCACGACAATCGCAATCATGACTTCGATGAGCGAGAAACCGCTCTCCGTTGGACTCTTCCTGTCGGATTGTTCTCTCTTGATCATTGTTGTACCCAGGTACCCGTCTGCCCCAATCGCCACCCGCGGATTCTTCCGGTTGCTCCCCAGACGGTAATGGCGCGTGAACTGTTGTACATGTTGTCGCCGGGGCGAGTCAGGTAAACGACGCCACTGTTGTAAGTACCGTTGTTACCCACCACGAAGGCCTGCGAAGAGCCGTCAGGCATGAATATGACGTAGTTGAGCGGCTCACCGGCCAGGCCCTGTCCGAAGTCAATGGCATTGACGCCAGCACCGAAACCGTCCGGCGCATTGGCGGGGAATCCCGCTTGCACCGCAAAACTCACATCTGAAGGAATCGAATATGTGATCACTTGCTGTATCGGTTGTGCTATCCCGCCAACCGGCCCGGGCTGATACTCGACCTGTATAGTGCCCGCCGGAAATCCAGCAGGATTGAAATTGACGTAGTATTCGTGGCTTTGAGTGATCGCCAGGTTTCGAGTATTACGCAGGGCCATCAACGTCGTGTCGTAAGCCGAGTTGATGTGCGCCTGATTCAGTACAGGCCCCAAAGCGATGTAGCTGATGCCCGCCAAAATCAGGGCAATGGTGATCGTGATCATCAACTCCAGCAGCGAAAACCCGGTCTTCTTTCGCGATACCATAAGCTTCCTTCAGGCCTGACCGCGTCGAGAAAAGCGCGACCGCTCGCAAAACAGACTGGTCGCATCTCGATATGGCTAGTCGATCTTCATACTAGGGAGGGGCGCGGGTAGCGTCAAAGCACTACGGTGTAACGCCAAAGCATTGGTCTTTTGTAATCACTGTGGTGACCGATGTCACCTGCTTGAGGCGGCGACAGTTAGCTGACTGGTAGCTAACGGCGGTGGCTTTTGGAATGACTCCGGTAACTTGTCGGATGAACCGCAGTGACCCTACGATGCATGGAGGTATGACTCTCTCATCGCTCCTGGTCTGCGCAGACGAAGCTTCAGTCGAGGTGCTGAATCGTGCGCTCGAGGAACTCGACATCCAGGTGGAGTTGTGCGTGGAGGTTGCGCGGGCTGCCGTAAGGCTGGCGCAGCAGCGCTTTGACCTAATCATCCTCGATTGCCAAACCCAGGCGGATGTCACTTCCTTATTGCATGAGAGCCGCTCTTCGCGCCTGAACGATGCGAGCTTGGCCGTTGCCGTAGTGTCCGGGCAGGAGAATATCCGCGAGATATTTTCTCTGGGCGTGAATTTCGTGCTGTACAAACCAGTCTCTCACGAACGCGCATTGAGCAGCTTGCGCGCGGCGCAGAGCGTGTTATACCGCGATAAGCGCCGAAAGGCGCGGGCTCCGGTACATACGCATGCCACCATTGATTACGCTGGCGGAGAACAGGCCAAAGCAACCCTGGTGAATCTGGCGGAAGAAGGCATGGCGGTGAATTTCGGCAAGCGGCTCCCGCCAACCTGTAAAGTTTATTTTCAATTTCAATTGCCAGGACAGACAGCAAATGTTCGGCTCTCCGGTCAGGTAGTTTGGCAGGACTGGAACGGACGCGCCGGAATTCAGTTTGTGGATGTGCCGCAAACTTCGAGGCGGGTTCTACAAGACTGGCTGAGAATGAACACGGAAGACGCTGCAAGAGCGCAACTGGCTTCCGAAAAATTGAAAGTGGAGTCTTCCATCCGACCTGATGCGGATGGGGTGCTGACGAACGCGCGCGGTAAAAAACAGGATGTCACGGGGAGCGACGGAGAAGCGGCTGCGCGGCTTCGTGACGGAACGGATAATCGCCGCGGGCAAACCCGTTATGCCTGCCGCCTGGGAGCCGAGGTTTACCAGACGGGAAGTTCGGTACGGCACTATTGCCACCTGAGCGACCTGAGTCCGGGAGGCTGCTATCTCGAAATGCCGCTGGCTTTCGCCGTGGACACGACGGTTGAGATAGTAGTGCGAACCTACGAAATAAAATTGCGATTGAGCGGGGTTGTGAAAGCTTCCCATCCCAGCTATGGGATGGGAGTGTTGTTTCATCTGAACACCAAAGACGAACGGCGCGGTGTGCAGCAGTTGATTGATTTCGTGGCGGCCACGGCGCAGCGTTCCTAGAAATCGCCGTTCGTTCCTCTTGTTGTAAATTCCTCAGTAAAATCATTTCTCTGAGACGGCGGCGGATCGGGTGCCCTGCCTGGGCTGCCAGCCCTGACTCTGGTGTATCC
>JBARKD010000740.1:0-10291 GCA_049800615.1 Acidobacteriaceae bacterium
GGGTAGGCGAAAGCTGTTTTTCCATGAAAGAGACTTTTCAGCCCGGTTTGGCTTGAAACGGGGTTTTTCAATCGCAATCGGAAGCCGGAAAGAGGAACTGCAGCATGGGATCGACTCGTTGCGCCCAGGCAGATTCCGTGTGCTCACCATTCTCAACCTCCAAATACGTCAGATCCTCGCCCAGCCGCCACCCCTTTTGCAGCAAAAGGTCGCGGAGCAACCGGGCGTCCGGAACGGCGCGGGTGGATTCTTTGACCCCGGTGTCGAGCCATATGCGCAGCTCCAATTTCCCGGGAAGAGCGGCAACAGTGTTGAGAATGGCCCGCCTCCTCCACCACACAGAAGGGGAAAGGACCGCCAGCCTGGAGAACACTTCGGCATAACGTAAGCCAAGGTATAAAGTCACCAGGCCGCCGAGAGAGGAGCCGCCCAGGCCGCAGCGCTGAGCATCGGTACGGTATAGGCGATCGATAGCAGGTTTAAGTTCCTCGACGAGCATCCTGCCGTAGGCGTTCGCCAGGCCTCCGCCAAGCCGGATATCCCGGACCGGGGTGTATTCCTCGATCCGCTTCTCTCCGGTGTTGTAAATGCCGACAATGATGACTGGTTCGATTAAGCCGACCTCGATCAGCCCATCCGCCGTCTCCCCCATGTGCCAATAGTTCCCGGGAACAAACGAGGTTGCGGGATCGAACAGGTTCTGACCGTCCTGCATGTAAAGAACCGGGAAACGCCGCTCTGGGGAGGTGTGGTACATGGGCGGAAGGTAGACGATCAGGTCGTGCGCGGTCTCGATTCCACGGGAAACCAATTGCTCGTGCTTTTTGAGGCGCGCGGCCAGGCCGGAAGGCAGAGGAGGAAAGCTGTCACGGGCCGGCAGGGATTCCGAAGTCATTCTGTAGAATGGTGCAACCATTCAGCTTTGGCTTCGCGCACCGTAGTTCATTAGATTAACAAAGCGGCGAGCAAGGAGAGAGAGTTGCAGCGCGAATACCATCGGTGGTGGTCAAAGGACCTGGACCGCGACATGGAAATGTTGTGCTTCGGCCATGCAGGGACCAGGGTGCTGGTCTTCCCCACCTCCCAGGGGCGGTTCTTCGAGTACGAAAACACCGGTATGGTCGGGAGCGTGGCCGACCGCATCGAAAACGGCCGACTGCAGCTCTATTGCGTTGATAGTGTTGACGGCGAGAGTTGGTACAACAAGCACGCCCACCCGTATTGGCGAGTGCAGCGGCACATGCAGTACGAACGCTACCTTCTCAATGATGTTCTGGCGTTGATGGCCGACAAGAACCCGACGCCGCACTTGATTACGACCGGCTGCAGCTTTGGCGCCTATCACGCGGCTAATTTCGGATTTCGCCACCCGCAACTGGTTACCGGCATCGTCACGATGGGCGGAGCCTTCGACATGAAGGACTTTGTCGACGGGTGGTACGGTGAAGACCTCTACTTCAACAATCCCCCCGACTATCTCGCCAACTGCACGGACCCATGGAAGTACAACCATATCCGCACGGTGCTGGCCACGGGCGAGTGGGACTTTTGCTGGGAGAAAAATGAGCGCTTTGCCGCCGTCCTGCGGGATAAAGGAATCCGGCATGAACTCCATGTCTGGGGCGACCAGAGCTATCACGATTGGCCGTGGTGGCGCCCAATGGCCCGCATGTACCTGGAGTAAGTGCACGCCCAAAGTTAGTATGTTTTAAGATTGGCCTGTCTACAGCTACCTGATTTGCTGTAGAACTGGCCACGGCATTGGTTTTCGGGTCTTCTGTTGGCTTTCACGAGATTTGCCCCAAAGGAGCCGCCGTGAAGAGAATCGGAATCATATTCGGGATGGAGTCGACGTTTCCTCTCGCAGTGGTGGACAGGATCAACTCGTTCCAGGATCCGGAGATTCAGGCCGAGTTGGCTAAAGTTGGCGAGGTGCGCATGGCCGAGCCTTCCGCGTACGACGTCATCATCGACCGCATCTCCCACGACATTGCCTTCTATCGCGGTTACTTGAAGAATGCGGCGCTTTCGGGAACGATCGTCATCAACAATCCCTTCTGGTGGAGCGCCGACGATAAGTTCTTCAATTTCGCGCTTGGCACCAAGCTGGGCGTGGCGATTCCCAAGACAGTTCTGCTGCCGCACAAGCACCACCCGCCGGGAACCACGGACCAGTCCATGCGCAACCTGGAGTTCCCTCTCCCCTGGGAAAGTATTTTCAGCTATGTTGGTTTTCCCGCATTTCTCAAGCCCTTCGATGGCGGAGGCTGGCGCGATGTGTACAAGGTGAACTCACCCGACGAGTTTTTTGCGGCTTACGACCGCACACGCGACCTGTGCATGACGCTCCAGACGGCAGTAAAGTTCAAAGAATATTTCCGCTGCTACTGCGTGGGTCAGCAGAAAGTCCGGATCATGCAATACGATCCTTCGGTCCCTTTCCACGAACGCTACGTAAAAAATCCCGCCCCGGTGGAAGCCGGCCTTCTGGAGCGTGTGGAACGCGATTGCCTGACGCTATGCCGCGCCTTGGGTTACGACTTGAATACCGTGGAATTTGCGTGCGAAGACGGCATTCCCTACGCGATCGACTTTATGAATCCGGCGCCGGATGCAGATTTACACTCCGTGGGCCCCGCCAACTTCGAATGGATCGTCAACGAAGTGGCCGCCCTGGCCATGGAAAAAGCAAGGAACCAGCCAAAGAAAGCTCCGGAGTATCGCTGGAGTGCCTTCCTCGGCTCTGCCAATGGGCAAGCGCCCAAGCAGGCTGTCCAGACCGGAAACGAAATCAGGGAGGAGGTCAAGAAATGAACCGCCCCAGTTTCAGCATAGGTATCGAAGAGGAATATCAGACGATCGATCCCAAAACTCGCGACCTTCGGTCCCACATACAATCGGAGATCCTGCCCAAAGCGAAACTCGCCACCATGGACCGGGCTAAGCCCGAAATGCACCAAGCGGTGGTGGAAGTGGGTACCAGGGTTTGCCGGGATATCGACGAGGCCCGGGAGGACATCCTGGACTTGCGCCGGCAGCTGATCACGCTCGCAGGCGAGAGCGGCATGTGGCTGGCTGCGGCCAGCACCCACCCCTTCGCCGATTGGAAAGCGCAGGACATCTATCCCGACGACCGCTACCGGCAAGTGGTGGAAGACCTGCAGTTGATTGCGCGGGCCAATCTCGTCTTCGGGCTGCATATTCACGTGGGCATCGAGGATCGCAATACGGCGATCCACATCATGAACTCGATGCGCTACTTCCTGCCCCATATTCTGGCGCTGTCGACCAACTCACCCTTCTGGGAGGGAGTCAAGACTGGTTTTAAGTCTTACCGGTCGAAGGTCTTCGAGCGTTTCCCGCGCACCAATATTCCCGATGTATACGCCAACTGGGCGGAATACGAGACGTTCATCAACCTGCTGGTCAAGACGAATTGCGTCGATAACGGGAAAAAGGTGTGGTGGGATATTCGCCCCCATCCGTTCTTCAACACACTGGAAGTGAGGGTGTGCGACATTCCCATGCGCCTGGATGAGACGATGGCGATTGCCGCACTGATTCAGTCCACCGTCGGTATGTTGTGGGATCTGCATGCCAGGAACAAGAGCTATCGCATCTATAGCCGTGCCCTGATCATGGAGAACAAGTTCCGCGCGGCCCGCTACGGTATCGACGGCCTGCTGATCGACTTCGGCAGAGAGGAAGAGGTGCCGATGCGCGACCTGATGCTGGAATACATCGACCTGATCTCCGATGCGGCCAAGCAGCTTGGCTGTGAACGCGACATCGCGTACATCCACGAAATGTTGCGCATGGGAACAGGAGCGGACCGGCAGCTTAAGGTTTTCGAGGAAACAGGCGATTTGAAGAAGGTGGTCGACTATATCGTGGCCGAGACGCGCGTAGGGGTCATGCAGGAAACACCGGCGCTGCAGAGTTAGAAGAGAGGGAGCGATTGTCCCAACCCGTTTTGACGGATATCACCAAAATCGAATTCGATCCCGAGTTTTCTGCCGGCGCTTACAACGCGGTCAATACCTGCCTGCGCATCCAGCCGCGGGAAAGGGTCACGCTGATTACCGACAACGCCTGCCGGGAAATTGCCGCCAGCATCGCACAGGAATTAATCAAGGTTGGCTGCGCGTTCAAGGTGTTTGTGCTGGAAGATCTGACGCCGCGGCCGTTGACCGGTTTGCCGCGCGAGATTGCGGACGATCTGGAGACTTGCGACGTAAGCATCTTTGCCGTGCGCGTGCAGACCAATGAGCTGAAGTCGCGCATGGAGATGACCGCGATCGTGAACCGGCGGCGCATACGTCATGCGCACATGGTCAACATCAACCGCCGCATCATGCTGGAAGGCATGCGCGCCGACTTCAAGCGGGTCGATACTCTGAGCAGTAAGGTGATGGAGATCGTGAGCCGGGCAAAAGAAATCACGGGCAAGACAGCCGCGGGGTGCGACTTCACGGGCACGCTGAACCCGGAGTATCGCTGGATCAAGACAAGCGGCATCATCAGCCGCGACAAATGGGGCAACCTGCCGGGAGGTGAAATCTTTACCTCGCCCGGAGAAGTAAATGGCGTCTACGTGGCTGACGGGGTTGTGGGGGATTATCTCTGCGACAAATATGGTGATCTGCAACACCAGCCGTTGACCATTCGCATGCGCGCGAATCGCATTACCGAGGTCTTTAGCGAAAATAAAGCTCTCGAACAGGACTTCTGGGCCTACACGCATCGAGACGAAAACAGCGACCGGGTGGGCGAGTTCGCCATTGGCACCAACATCGAGCTTAAGAATGTCATCGGCCAGATTCTGCAGGACGAAAAGTTTCCCGGAATCCATATCGCTTTTGGCAATCCCTACGGTGAACACACCGGTGCTGAGTGGTACTCCGGCACGCACATCGACGTGGTCGGCCGCAAGTTCGATATCTGGGTGGATGGGCGGCAGATCATGGAGATGGGCCGTTTCCTGATCGAGGACTAAACATGATCCCCGCTCTGCGCGAGGCCTTCAACCGGCGCTTCACCCCGGAAGCTTACCAGCAATTTCTGAGAGATTTGCAAGGCAAAGCCGGAACGCCCATCGCGTTTCGTGTCTCCGAGACACCGTGTTTTTTTCCCAGGGCCATCCTCGACCAGATGGCGGAATATGGCCGTGACCTGGTTTTGCAACTGGTCAACAATGCGGAGTACCTCCGAGCCTCCGAGGCCACGGTCCCGTCTCGCTACAACGTTGCCGGCGAGTCCGCACGGCCGATGTTCCTGCAGGTCGACTTCGGGCTGGTGCGCAATGGCCAGGGTGAGCTGGAACCGAAGCTGGTGGAGCTGCAGGCATTTCCGTCGCTCTACGAATATCAACCTGTCCTGGCGCACCAGTACATCGAATCGTATGGGCTGGCCGCGGACCTTGCCATCGACCTCGGAATCTACCTTGGCGGGCACGATGCGCATACCTATCAACAACTGTTGCGTGACGTGATTGTCGGCGGCCACGATCCGGAAAATGTGATCCTGCTGGAGATTCAACCCGAGACGCAAAAGACCTTCTGCGATTTCCTGATTACGCAACGCGAGCTGGATATTGCGATTGTCGATATTTTGCAGCTCAAGAAGCACGGTCAACGGCTGTTTTATGAGAGGGACGGGCGCCAGATCCCGGTGAAGCGCATCTACAACCGCTGCATTGCCGATGAACTGGAGCGCAGGGGCATCGAGCTGCCCTTCGATATGACCCAGCCGCTCGATGTGGAATGGGCCGGACATCCGAACTGGTACTACCGCATCAGCAAATTCTCCATCCCCTGGCTGAAGCATCGCTGTGTGCCGGAGACATGGTTGCTCGACGAGCACAGCAAAGTTCCGCAAGACAACGACAATTACGTTTTGAAGCCGCTTTATTCCTTTGCCGGCCTGGGGATCAGGTTCGCCCCAACGCAGGCCGATGTGGATGCCATCCCTTTCGAACAAAGGCATCACTACATGCTGCAGGAACGCTTGCACTTCGCGCCGGTGATCGAAACGCCGCATGGCATGACGCAGGCGGAGATCCGCATCATGTATGTCTGGCCGGAAGGTGGAGAGATGACGGCGGTGCTTCCCTTGTTGCGCATGGGCCGCGGCATGATGATGGGAGTCGATCACAATCGCGGCCTGGAATGGGTCGGAGGCTCCGCTGCCCTTTGGGTCTGACTTCAGGTTGTAACCGGGAGATAAAGCCTGTACGTTTCGTTGTTGATTGCCGGATAGGACAGCATCCTTACGCTATGCCCGGGAGTAGGAAGAAGGAATTCGTCTCCGCGCTGTTGAGTTGCGAGAAGTTGCGAGCGCTCGAGACCGGCGGGGATCTCGCCGGTTGCGAGGAGAGTCAGCGGACCGCACGAAACGGCGAGCAAATTCGGATGTTGCGGATCGACGGCCGACAGCCTTACCGGCCGATCAATACTGAACTCGATGCGGTCGCCGCTTTTCCAATTGCGCTGTATGGGCATAAATGTACCCGGCCTCACCGCGGCGGATATTTTGCTTCCGTTCACGGCCACATACGTGCGCGGTCCCGCCCACGCAGGAACCCTTAGAGAAATGGTGAAGGTCTCCGGTTTGGCCATTTCCAGCGCGAGGGTGGTCTCGGGCCGATAAGGATATTCCGTATTCTGAACGAGGGTGCATCTTGTACCGTTCTGCTTCCATATCAGGCGGGAGGGGACATAGAGGTTGACGTATAGCCCGTCATGGCCGCGGAAGTAGGAACTAATGCCGTAATCCGCGGTGACTTGAGGAAATGTACCGGAACAACAAGGCCACTTATCACGGTGGTAGAACTTGGTGGCGGTGTTGTTGTAATCGGCGTAGTAGAAGCTGGTTCCATCCTGGAGAATGGGCTTGGCGCCCAGGATCGTGTTGTACAGGATGCTCTCCATGCTGTCCCCGTAGACGCTGTCCGCGGTGATACGCATGAGATAGCGGGTCAGCTTGAAATGGCCATAGGCGCCACAGGGGGTTTCAAAGCTGGAGTGTGTTCGGGTGAGGCTCCCGCCCATTTCCCCACTGCCGGGCTTGCGAAAGGCTTCGTCCGGACCCCAGCCGCCGGTCGCAAAACTCTGGGTGTTGCGAACGAAATCGAATCCGTTTTGGGCCGCACGCAAATGCGTCGCGCTATGATCCACGAGATAAGCCTGCACTGCGGAGCATAGCGCGTTCACGTGGCTATATGCGTGCAGACCGGGGAGAATGTTCTCTCCTTTGGAGAGCGGCGTGAAGTAATCCTTATCCTGGAGGAAGCGCTCCGCCAGGTTGCGATAACGTGGATCGCCGCTGCGCAGGTAGGCAATATAAAGGTTCTCCGGAAGGGTGTAGGTTTCGTCCCAGCAGTAGGAAATGTTCTGGTGCGGCAGCGCGCAAGCCTCTTCACGCGTCTGGGCTCCGGCAGGAAGGTGGGGCAGTACGGCATCGGTCGCCTTTTTGAGCGCCGGCAAGGCCATCGGGTCCCCGCCAAATGCGTGCGCATCCAGCAGGCCTATGTTGGTTTTGTCGAATGTGTAGGCAGGCAGAGGATAGTTCACGTAGAACTTCTCTGTGATGGTGGCGGCAAAGCCTTTGACCAGTCTCTGCACCTTCTCCTGGGTTGGCTTGTCACCGGTCACGGCATAAGCGCGCGCAAGGCCGGAGAGATACTGGCCGAAGCTGTGACCGGGGATGTATCCGGTCATATTTTTCGGCGGGTCATAATCGGGGCTGTCGTTGTACCACCCACCCATGACTGGCCCTGGCGCCGGAAGGCCGGCGCGCTCGCGAAACGGCTTCAGCAAACCATCCTCGTCGAGGCCGAGGAAAAATTGGTGGTTGCGCTGGAATTGATTGAGCATCGGCCCTTCCAACAGTGTGACCTGCGAATAGTCGAACTGGGTGAGCTTCGGCTCTATTGGGCCGGCCGCAGCCGAGGTCGACATAGACGGCAAAGATCGAGCATACAAAGCTGCGCCGGCCGCCGCGGCACTGCGTTTCAGGAAGCTCCTGCGATTTAAGCCCCTCATGATTCCCCTCATCCCTTTCCGTAACAAGTTAAATCACGAGAGGGTGTTTTGGCGCGGGAGGGGTCATAGGCCCAAACCCGGGGCCGGACCGACCGATTTCGTTACTTGCTACCGGGTGAAGACGCGGGGGCCTGCGACGCGCAAACAGAAAACAGGAGTACGGCAAGCCAGGGTTTGCGCGAAGTCATATTGCCACGAACCATACTCATCCAGACGGCCACGGCTCACGGGGCAGGCTACAAATCCGCTATTTGTCTCTGTAACGATTACTTTTAACGACGGATAGGGTGCGCGTTTGCGCGGGGTGATGGGGCTGGAATCAGTGGGCAGCTTCGAGGCGGGTGATCTGATCCGCATCCATTTCGTTGCGCAGTTGGAGCATCAGGTGGGTTTTTGCTTTTTCGAGATCGGCCAGCGCGGCCGTTACGCGATCGATCTGGGCAAAAAGAGTTTTTTCGTCCAGTGTCTCAGCCCGGCCGATCTGATCCATCCTGGCCTCTTCCTGCTGCAAAGTCTGATAGCGGCTCACGAGATTGGCCCGGTTCTCGTCGAAGAGAGTGTCCATCCGTTGCTTTTGCTCGGGGCGTATGTGAAGGGTTTTGGCAAAATGCTTGTCATCCCACCAACGCCCGGGCGGGCCTAACTGCAGCCCTCCGCGAATCGTGCTCTCAGCAGAACTGGTTTGCGAAGCCGTCTTCGACGATGGACCGCCGGCCACGATTCCAATATTGCTCGGATTCCCGGGCATCCCGCTGCCGGGCCCTCCCGGCATCCCGCCACCGGGAGGGGAGCCACCGGGCATGCCTCCTCCTCCTCCTGGAGGAGGGCCTCCGCCTCCTGGCCTTTGCGCGAATGTTGGATAGAGCTGAACCAGTGTGAGAATCGCCGCTATGAAAAAGCAGCGAGCGTTTCGCCACATCAGTTCGTCAACCTATGTGAGGGATGCGAATGGGTTGCTCTGGCCGGGGCAGCAAGGTCTTCGATGGAAACAGCCGACTCGGTTTGCCAACGGATCTCCTTGTCAATGGCAATCATCAACCGGTCGTCAGCCGCCACTTCGGACGCGAAATCCGTCTGCTGTTCGGCGGCAACCGAGGTCTGGGGCGTGTTCACGGGCTTTTCCTGGTGGACCCCAAACACAATCGCGGCGGCCAGGACCACGGCAGCCGCAGCCCCGGTGCTCATCGAGTACCAGTTGCGCACCAACAACGAGGGGATAGGGATCGATGTGGAAGCCCGCTTTTCTGCCCAGGCGAGCCCCATAGAGGCAAAATCGTCAAGCGAGGATCGTACCCACTTGAACTCGGATTGGCACTGGCTACACACCAAAAGGTGGCGGCTCGCATCCAGGGGGGAGTCGCCGTAGAGTAACTCGCTAAACTGCTCGTCGCTAAGGTGACCGGTCATTTCCCTTCTCCGATCTTATCCCGCACCGCCTTCATAGCACGGTGCAGGTGGGTTTTTACCGTGTTGATGGAGATACCGGCGGCCAACGCTATCTCCCGTAGCGCCATTTCTTCCTGGAAATGCATCAGGAAAATGGCTCTCTGATTTAACGAGACCGAATCCAGGGCTTTGAGCACCTGGCCTACGCGTTCTCGCAACAATAATTCTTTCTCCGGAGAGTTTTCCCCGCTGGCCAGCAACGGCGCGATCTCCGCGACGTCCAGGGCCGTCTTGCGAACGGACCTCCAGAAGCGGAACTTCCGCGTCCGCTGGTGATCCAGGATCAGATTCATGGCAATCCGGTTCAACCATGTCTGGACACTGCATTCTCCGCGGAAGCGATCGCGCGCATTGTAGGCCTTCAGGAAGCAGTCCTGGACGATGGATTCAGCAATGTCGAGATCGCCAATGGAGAAGGCGACAAAACGCAGGAGACGGGCGCGGTGCCGATGGACCAGCTGGTCGATATTATCGAGCTCAGCAAGGGCACGCTCCTTTCCCGCAAAGTGAATGATACTGGAGGCGTGCGCGGCATGCATATCCCAGCTAGACGGTTGTTTCGGGAAAACGGATTACGCCGGGGGCGCCCGGCTGGCGACTAAACAGGCTGCGGAAAAAATCGGGATCGAGCAAGAGAGACGTGAAGCAGGGGCTAAACATGCTGCGGAAAAACAACGCAGCGGCTCAACAAGCCTACCAGGCGTAGCCACTTATCTAGGCAGGGATACATTCTCTAGCGCCTCGCTCGTTGCTTCGGCGCGTTTTTCCGCAGCCTGTAAAGCCCGACGTATTCTGAATCATTT
>JBARKD010000741.1:0-4852 GCA_049800615.1 Acidobacteriaceae bacterium
GCCTTGGTCTGTGGGCTTCTATATCTGGGGATCAATCTTCGCTTTGCAGCCAAAAGCGTTGACATTTCACAGGTGCGCCGGCCTCCCCTCAGGGTTGCCACCGCCTCTCCCCCCGCCAATGCTGCCCCGTCCGACGCGATGAGAAGAATCAACATCGATCTAAGCTCGAAGGTATTGGTGTTGGCTATCGGCGTGGCCGTCATGTTCGCCTCGTTGATATTTGCGGCTGGAGTTTCGAGTCAATGGGACACCTATCTCCGCTTTCGTTACGGCGGATCGTTCGGAATGGCCGACCCGCTCTTTGGGGTCGACCTTGGCTTCTACTTCTTCCGTCTTCCATTCTACGAGCTACTGCAGAGTAGTCTCACCTTTCTGACGGTGGCCGCTCTTGCGATACTTGGTTTTGTTGCCTTCCTTGGTCTGCGGCAATCCAAGCCCGGCCAAAAATTCACAATCGGTGACAATACAGCTCGACATCTCGTCGTGCTTCTTTTCATTTTGACTGCCACTGTCGGGTGGGGCTTTTATCTGGATCACTACGAGCTCGTCTATTCAACCCTCGGGGTTGTCTACGGAGCGGGCTATTCTGCGGCACACGTGACCAGGATCGCCCTTTGGATTATGCTCGGCGCCTCCGTGCTGGCATGTGCGCTTCTCGTGCTCGCATTATTCCGTCGTCCGCGATTCAAAGCGTTGACCACCGGCATTGGCATCTATGCGGTACTTTATCTCGTTGGAGTAGTGGCGTTGCCTCACTTGTTTCAGGCGTTTGTCGTCCAACCAAGCGAGCTACGCCTTGAGACACCCTACCTGACACACTACATAGAGTTCACTCGAAAGGCTTATAACCTGGACGGAATCCAGGAAACCGCTTATCCGGCTCTCACCGATCTGACTCCCGACGTTCTCTCCAGAAATCAAGATACGATTCAGAATATCCGTCTCTGGGACACGCGGCCATTACTTCAGACCTATCAGCAAACCCAAGCGATTCGACTCTACTACCAGTTCTACAATGTGGATGTCGATCGATACCATCTGGCCGATGGTTATCATCAGGTGATGGTCGCGTCCAGGGAACTCGCCTCGCAACTACCCGCACAGGCGCAAACGTGGGTAAACGAGGACTTGCAATTTACTCACGGCTATGGCCTGGTCATGAACTTTGTATCGAAGACCGAAGGAGGAGGGTTTCCACAATATCTTATTAAGAACATTCCTCCCGAATCTCAGTATGCCCGCCTGAATATCTCTCAGCCGGCTATCTACTACGGAGAGGTGACGCCGGGCTATAAGATCGTGGCCACCGGGATTAAAGAGTTTGATTATCCCAAGGGCAATGAAAATGTTTATACGAGTTACCAGGGGAAGGGCGGAATTCCGCTGGACAGCATCTGGAAAAGGCTTATGTTTTCCTGGACGCAGACTGACATCAATATTCTGCTCACTTCTTACCTGAGGCCGCAAAGCAAAATCCAGATTTGGAGAAGCGTCCAGGAACGGGTTTCACAAGTCGCGCCCTTCCTGCTTCTCGACAAGGATCCGTATGCCGTAGTGAGCGAAGGGAAGCAGTATTGGATTCAGGACGCTTATACCACCTCGGATCGCTTTCCATATTCACAGCCGCAGACGAGTAGTTCGGCGGAGGACTTAAACTACATCCGCAACTCCGTAAAGGCCGTGGTGGACATGTATGACGGAACAGTATCGCTCTACATTATGGATCCAAGAGACCCTGTTCTCGGACTGTACCGGCACGCTTTCCCAGGTGCCTTCAAGGACTTGAGTGAGCTTCCACCGGATCTGAAGAGCCACCTGCGTTACCCGCAGGATCTATTCGCCATCCAGGCGGCTCAATACGAGACCTTCCATATGACCGACCCGCAGGTCTTCTACAACCGCGAAGATCTCTGGGTGCCACCGCAGGAGAAGTACGATGGCGCGGTCAACCCGATGGAGCCTTATTACATATTGATGAAGCTGCCTGGGAGCAATCAACTTGAGTACCTCATCATGACTCCTTTCACGCCGCAGAAAAGAGACAACATGATCGCTTGGTTAGCCGCCAGGTGCGACTTTCCCGACTATGGAAGAATGCTGTTCTATGAGCTTCCGAAAGAGAAGCTGATCTACGGACCAAACCAGATCAGCGCCATGATCGACCAAAGCACGACTATTTCTCAACAACTCACGCTGTGGGACCAAAAGGGATCTGGAGTGATTCGCGGCAAGTTAATTGTGATCCCGATCGAGAACTCCTTCCTCTATGTGGTTCCACTCTATCTCAAGGCGGAAGGCACGAATTTCCCTCAACTGAAACGCGTGATCGTGGCGACAGGAGATAAAGTCGTGATGGAACCCACGCTCGACGAGTCGCTGAGCGCCTTGTTCGGAACATCGCCAGGGCAGCCATCGCAAGCGGGACAAACCAGCGGGACGCAAGGACTCTTGCCGAAAGCAGTGTTGGATCAAGCCAGGGCTCAACTTGCGGAAGCACAAAAAGCGATCAATTCGCTCAAAGGCCTGCTGGCTACACCGGCTCGATAGGCGGGGACACACAAAGCTGAAATGCCGATCAGACAACAAACGAAAGACAATCGCGCGCTGAGCTGAAAGTTGAAGAGAATTCTCGGGAGGTTCCATGGTGACACGTAGATCGCGTGATAACGAAACGCAGCTTGATGAACTGGGAAGCGATCCCGGGCAAGTAGGCTCGGACAGTGCTGGGCAATCCGGGGATACTCAGGGCCTCTCGCAAATCGCAGACGCTGCGGACGAGAGCGTCGAAGAACTCGCCGATACTGATCAAGCATTCGAGGCGGAGGCCGTCAGCGGTGTCGAGGATGCTGATGACCACCCTGAGAGCCCTGTACGCACCAGTGAGGATCGTGCCCGGTCAAATTACACTCCGGCGGAGGGCGGACAATAGCGGTCGCGGCCTCGGAGGGGCAACCGAGGGTTTAGTCGATGGTTTCTTAACGCGCCCTCGCGGCCAGATCTTGGTCGTACGCCAAGGAAGCCGTATCCCAAGTCGGCCAACGAAGGTCGCAACCTTCACCGAATCCGCAGGCGCGATCCATGACCTGCCCTGCACCTGCTGCAATTCCTACCGTTTTGTGCCTCGCTCCACTTTTGAAAGAATGGGTTGCATCTCGGAAACGACAGCGGCATCCCCTTTTGCCAAATCGGCTATGATCCGATCGCGCATTGATAGAATTCCACCGAGCAGAGTGCGCATGGGTTCATCTTGGGTGCTGCTCGCAAGGCGCTGGGCCTGATCAAAGAAACGGTTGGCATCGTCGAGCAACTTGTTGCGGGTCAATTCCAGTTTACGTATTTAGCGCCAGGGGATACCCCCTATGAGCCTTAAGCCTAGGAAAGGCTTAAAACAGTGGAGCTAAGAGCAGAGCAAGACCTGGAAGGAGCCTAGCCGCCAGGCGCCTTCCTGCAGGAGGGGTTTATGTTCTTCCC
This sequence comes from Acidobacteriaceae bacterium, assembly GCA_049800615.1. Taxonomy (GTDB): domain Bacteria; phylum Acidobacteriota; class Terriglobia; order Terriglobales; family Acidobacteriaceae; genus PALSA-350. Next base: position 3,472 of record JBARKD010000741.1, read on the forward strand.
GTGCCAAGAGTCCTGGCGGCTGACTCTTGAGGTCCGCGAATGGGGTATAGGCGACCGCTGCAAGGTGACTCTGTTTATTCCATGCTACGGCTGTCGCGTGATTTATAGCACAATAAGGAAAGAGAGGCTGAAGCTGCGGACGGAAGCCTGGCACTAGTGATTGTTCTCGCGTAGCGGAACGGCGGACAAAGACAAGCTATGGATACGCTTTCTGGCTCAGAACGCCCAGTTGTCACGTATCTAAAGACTCCCGGAGTGACCCCTCTCGCTCGCGTGCGGCGCATATTCTTCGACAAGACATCCATAATATTGATTGAGTCCAAGATCAATGTTCATGAACGCTTGCGATACGATACCTCTATGTGGGCGAGATATGAGAATCCGATGGACGGTCAGTTTGTGCGTTTTGGCCTTCTCGCCAAACTAAGTGCCATCCCGTTCTCTTGCTTTTCCTTGTTTCGGTAGTCGCGCATGTACGCCGCTCGCTTTTCCCTCTGACTCGGGGTGGAAGCAAAGTGCTTCAACTGACAATTGGAGTTACAGAATTTCTTGTGAGCGGGTTGAGCGTAGAGCCATTTCTGGCATGTGAGACACCGCCTGACCCTACCCAAGAATCCGTAGGATGCGAGGCGAAAAACTCCAAAAACAGCATCAGCTTCATAGACGCGACGTCCATTAGGCCGGGTAAGTTTGAAATCGCTGGACCGCGGTTCACCGAAAAGATCAAACGACCACCGGCGCTTGTCGTTCGCCACACAGGTCAGTCTTGGATGAAAAACATATTTCGTAAGTGGTTGATCCAGAGTCCGAAGTAATTTACTCATTTCGCGCCGCCGGCGACTTTTATCCAGAGGAATACCATCTTCTGGCTTGCCGACATGAATGTAGATGCTATCGCGTGTCGCGGCGTCCGTCGCTGCATCCAATGCGAAGATGTCGCCAATTAGTTTGCTCACTCGCTGGTAGCTTTTTGTACCGACGGCGGCGTTCAACCACTCGATCAGTACAAATCGATCTTCTTCGCCGACCATTGTAAGGGACTGATGCTGACCTTCTTCGAAGCCCCGCCTTGCGTCTCTAAGTCTCATTTTAACTCCCTTTCTTTTATCCGTAACTAATGGAATGTAACCAATATAGCGCATATCGTTACCACTTGTCACGACGACCATCCATTGCCATACTTTGAGCAGGTAGGGGTGGTCAATGACAGGGAACGAGATTTTCGAAGGAGTTGTAGTTTGAGCTCTCTCCCACAAACAGAATGGCTCACGGCCCCAGAAGCCGCGCGCTACTTAAGAATCGAACCCCGCACGCTTCTCCTGTGGGCCCGGCGGGGACGTATCAGGGGTTATGTTCTCTCTGGCACGGAGCGCATCACGTG
>JBARKD010000742.1:0-12550 GCA_049800615.1 Acidobacteriaceae bacterium
GCCCTATTCGGGCATGACGATATCCGATCACAGTACACGCAAGCCAGTTACCACAAGGCTGCCTGGAAGCTTATCCAGGGCACAGTCAGTAAAATGGCCAACCCAAACAATGATCCGGACTGGAAAACCCTGCAGAATGAAATGGTGCAGGAACTGGGCTACGTTGCCACTGTCCGAGGCTGGTTTGACAACAATTACTCGGTCATGCATAACAGTTACGACGGTTCTGGAAACCAATTGACACAGGCTACAGCCGCGGTCGATCTCTCGACTAGCCAGAGTGTAGTTTCAAAATGGTTGGAATTTGCCGCGGACATCGTATCGGGGATCGCACAGTTTTTTCCGGAAGGCGGCCCATCGACTAACTTGATCATTACGCTTCTGGAAGGTACTTACAACAACGTAGCGGGGTCGGATGGCGATATAAACCAGCAGATATCGCAAATCACTACCGATCTGAACAACCAGGACGCTAGCCTTATCAAAATGAATGCGGCTCAGCAGACAGCTTATTTGACTGATTATTCGAAGCTGCAGCAGATCCCTCAAGAGGTCGCCGCGGGTGGTTATGACTGGTCGGACGATACCCTGGACTATGTCGCAAAGGCAGAGAACGGGGCCGCAAATGGGCAGCTGATCAATTTCTATAGGATGCTGCTTCCGGCTAAGTGGCAGGTTTATTGGTGCGACGACAATACCCCGGCAGGCCCGGACTGCGGCGATTCTTACACCGAAAGCAAGTATAACTGCCAATTTGGCTTCCTTTATCAGGGGGTTACCCCTCCCCCTTATAACTCGAACGCATATATTTATGCCGGATCCTCTTATGTCAATTGGAGTCTTCTCGATATTCTCACCGGGCCTTTGGCCACGGGCCCCGATAATCTTAACGCCATCTGGTACATGATGTTATTGGGTGGGGATCTTGGTTGGGATCTACCCCAATACGGATCGACGTCTCCCTTTGGCCCTACTCTGCATACCCCTGATCCTCACCTTGCGTATGACCAAATCGAGTATGGCTACAAGGGCCCCAGTTCCTCCTGCAGTGGGAATGGATCGTATAACGGAATCAAAAGTGCGAACCAGGCCTTGTCGGCGCGGCTCTCCGTAGCCCAGCAGAATTCAGCGCGTATAACCGCGAGTGAGGCGCCGGGAATATTGCAGGAGATTCACGCTCTCAAGGAAGAAGCGAAGACGGTCTCACCGGACTCTGCTGTGGAGCTCGACCTTACATCCCCACTGCGAGAAGCCGTGAAATTGGTGGCGCCAGTCCAACCGCAGACAACAACCGGCGAAGAACCTTCCGTGTCTGCGACGACGCCAACACACCTCATCGAATTGTTCATTCGCCGGGCGCAGCTCCTTACGCCCAGGCTCGGAGAGGGACCGGCTCAGCATCTTACAACCCATGCATACTGCCTTATGGGCAAACTGGAAGGCCAGAGCCAGGCGGGCGAAAGCTGTCGCAGATGAATCCTCTTAGGCCACGATCACGCGGCGTCATTCAGCGATCGAATTGCGAAGTGAGGCCAAACCGCCCCTTCATTTGACCGCGGAGATGCTTGGCTGTATCCAGGAGGCGATGAAGTCGCCAATTTCCGGAAACTGGGCAACCAGCAACCCCACGATCGGCACTCCGATAAAGCTCGCGAGCCTCACCCAGAAATCGATCCCGAGGGTTCCGGGTACCGTGTTGGCGATGCGACTCAGTGTAGTATCGCGATCGAGCCCGGCATACACAAGAGCCACCACCGCTCCAATGCCGACCAACAAAATAAGCAGGGAGAGCGCGATCGCGGGGCGCGGCGTGTAGGGATAGAACGCCAACGAGAATGCCAGCGCAGCATACAGGCCAAGAATGGCAAGAACCATCGTCCGCATCCGGCCCAGCATGTTTTGCAAGTAGCCGACATAGATCAGGCAAACGAATTCCTCCGCCCGGCGAATGGGTTTCTTCTCCGACAGAGGCAGCCCGTCCTTTTCCTCGTCCTTCCGTTCGCCTTCCGCTAAGTCGAGAGTGCCCGTCTCTTCGCACCAATCCGGAAGCAGAAGATTTTTGAGGATACATTCGGCACATTGGGACATCCGCTGTCGAATGCACCAGGCCTTCAAGGTATTGTCCATCGCCAGGTCGGCGCGGCTGGTCCGGTTCTCCATGAATTTCTGGCCGCGCTCGCAGGCTTTCCTCACCTGGACCCGCAGATCCTGATTGCCGACACTTCGCTCGGTAGATGAATCGAGGACATTCTTCAGGTGGAACAGCGATTCGAGCTGGTGGGAGAAGATCGTGTATCGAGAACGCGAGGTTGTCCCACTCAGGCTCCACAGCGAGTGCATCGATAGGCCCTGGAGGGCGGCAAAAGTTCGCCGTAGCGGCGTGCGGTTCAGCGCCAGCAAGAGACGTTTCAGGCCCAGCCAGGTGCTCAGCAACTGGGCGCATTCGACGATAAGAAGGTAGACCGCGATGGCAAACACCGCGTGCAGCGTGAGGTTGAAGCTCTTGTTCTCGAAACTATGCAGCATCGAATCGAAATTGCCGCCGAACGGATGCAGCAGGGCGAGAAATAGCAGTCCAAGGATGACCAGGGGAAAAACGTAGAAAGGCCAAATTTTGCCGCCAGGACGCGGGAGGGGCATGGCAAAAGCTTCGATGTGGCATGCCATCTGGCTGCTGATCCGAGCCAGCGCCTTATGAATCTCCGTTTTGCACGGAAGAGATGGCTTTCCCCGGCCGAGCAGGGTGAGTCCCGATAACTCCTGCCAGAACCACCAATAGAATCCGCACATCATGAGCAGCAAGGAAATGACGGGAGAGACGCCGCTAGTTACGTGCACGGCGCGATACGCTGTCGGCATATCGCTGAAAATTGCGTGACTCGCTGCGAAAGCGATCGCGAACAGCAGCAAGGGAATGCAAAAAATCACAAAGACCAGGACCGGCGGTCCAGGCTTGAGCGAGCGCATTTCTTTGAGCGATCGGGCGCCCATGTCCCACAGGATTCCAAGAAAACCCAACCCCACGCAGAAGCCAACAATGTCAATCCACAGCATGTTTTGACCTTGCAGATAAGCCCGCAGCGGGACGGAGCAGTTGTACATGAGGATGACCGCGGAGCAAATAATGCCCCATCCAATACCCATCAGCAGAAGCTGCCGAAAACCCGGCAACGGCGCGAAGGGAATAAACAGGCTCAAGTCTTGACGACCGCAAAGGAAACGGCATCCCAGCAGATGCGCCCAGATGGCTAGAAACATCACGGCGCAAACAAGCTTCCATGCCGGGGACAAAGAAAACTTCATCCAGGGCTGCACGTGAGCCGAGGAGGTAACCGGCGCGGTAGAGGCCTCTAACGGTACCAGGTTTGAGGTGATGTCTCGAGCCTGTGCACCATTAGGCGAGTATGGCGTATTGAGTATAGCCACAGGCCAATAGCCATCACGCCCAACAACCGACAGCCAGGTAACGGGTTCGCGTTTGCCCTGTTCCCAAAAGGGAGGACCGTAGTCGGGCAGACCGGGCTTGGGCTGAAAATGATAAGACGTGTCTGTTGCGCTGACACCGGCATCGGTCATGAGGTACCGGCTTGCAAGGTAAGTGCCCTCCATCGAGTCGCTGCCAAAAACCCGGTGGGCATGGCGAAACGTTGAATCGTTCCCCGAAGTCCAATCCTGCCCTCGCGGCAGAAGTGGAAACACGCTCAGCGCCGCGACGCCACGGAATTCCGTGCTGTCGACATCGCGTCCGTAGAGAATATCTGTGCCCATGGTGATGATGAAACCTTCGGGATATGCGCGATGAAGAAAGCGCGTCAGGAAGAGGTAATCGAGCGTGCTGGTGGCGCGCAGGATCACAAAACGGACGCCGTGCGCTTTGAGCGAATCGATCACGCCATATAATCCGGCCTCCTGGGCCAGAGCGGAATTTGCCCCGCTGAAGGAGGGAATGGAGTCGGTATCAACGTGGGTGGATTCGCTAGCCTGCGGCTGCAGCACGAGCCGGGCGCTGGTCGCGCTTCCCGCCGGCGGCGCAAAGATGGATTGCTCCTGGTAAGCGGAGCGCACAGCGGAAATGTCGCGTGGATAGTAAAGGTATAAGGGTCCATCGCTCCCATAAGCCGGCGCACAGGCCCTGGTTACCGCGGGCTTATTGGCGTCATTGCCGCTTTGCGTGGGCAGCCCTCCGTATGCGGTCTCATCTTCAGAAAGAATGGCCACCTCGGAAGGGTCGTGTCCCCGTTCTTTTAAAAATTCGAAATAGTGATCGATCTGGATAGCGTCGTTTTGATCGAAGTCGGCTACCCGCACGGGCACGGTCTCGAAGCCCCTCAGTTCCTTCTTGAGCAACCCGTAGGAAGAACAGCCGCGCATCGTCCCGCTGTACAGGAGGGCGCTGGTAAAAACACTCTTCTGGTTTTGTAAATCGCGGAGCGCGCGAATCGCGGAGGGGGCAGAGCCGGAGAATGTCGGACCCAGGATCCGCAGCGTGTGGTCAGGTACTTTGCTCTCGTGATCCTTGGCGCCAACGTTGTCCTTGGTGCCAACGTTGTCCTTGACGTCAACGTGCTCCTCGATCCACCGCAGAGCGTTGTCCCATTGATTGCGGTCGATTCCCGTCGTAGGCTTCTCGGCAACCACAAAAACCAGCAAGCCGGTTGCGTACGTATCTTCATCCGAGCCAGGCTCGGCCGGAGCCGTATTCTGCGGCTTGGCTGTGGGCATGGTCGCGGGTTGAACGTTATGACGGAAGAGAATCAATCCAGGGCATAGTTCACGCCGGTGTGTAGCCTCTTCTTCTTTTTCCAGGTCTCCCAGGTCGGAGAATTCGTGCATTTGCGTTTTCCACGGCAGCCACGACGAGTTGTAGGTGAAGTTTTCGTCCTGGGCTGCGTCTTGCACGGCATCCATCGTTCGATCGAATTGCAGGTTTAAATGCGTATGCAAAGGATCGGGGACCGTGATGAGAAGAATCTTCGTATCCACGGGGAGCTTCCATTGCGCCGGTGCATGTCCGGGAACGATGTCGCGATAGCGATCGATCAGCGCGGCGATTTCCCCCGTGGTGGAACCGCCCTGCCCTGTATGTTCTGAGAACTCCGCGCAGCTGGTTTCTGCCGGTTGGGCGCCGGCGGCTACATGATGCGCAGACACTGGGGCAGGCGTCTCGCTGGTTTTCGAGAGCGAGGGACTTGCGGTGAACCGGGCGCCTGCAACCAGGGCTGCGAATATAGCAACAATTCCTAGACCGCGCTGCATTCGATGCCTCGTCCAAGCGTTTTCGTGCCGGCCGGTTCGCTGTCAGACGCCGGCCCTACCTAACCCATCCTGCTTTCCTGCCCTTGTTCAACATATAGCCCGAGGTTGGGGGCCGATTGAGAAGATAGTGATTCCAGCAAGCTGCACGTTACAGCGTGCAGAAACTCTATGCCCGCGGTGATGCCGGCTATCTCTAGTTTCCCTCTCTCATTTCCACATCTTTTTTACTTCGGGGCCTCGACGCCACCGCTAATCCGTACTACCGTCGTTGCAAGCGGCACCCTGAATCCCGGCTCGCGCTCGCCCGCCAAGCCGCCGGACGAAGACGTGCGCGCTCGAAAAGACAGTTTTCTCCCCCTAACTACCTTATGGGGGCGGGAATGAAAAAGATTTGGCCATCTTGATAAAACAAAGGACTTAGCTCCGGGGAAAACCAGTCCTGAAGCAGGGTACGCCCAGGCGCACTCTTGATGGGTGTCTTTGACAACTCGGAAATAACGTATCATCGACCCGCGTTCCTAAACCAGGACACAGCCGCGAGATGAGGTGGGAGCTAAGGCTCCCACTTCTCTGCTATCACGGTTGCAAACTAATAGCATCCCTACTTGATTTTCGCGAAGCTCACCACGCCCACGCCCTTGCTCATAGAGCGATCGAACACCGTGTAGTAATTATTCAATAGTGGTAGACCGAGAATGCACTGGCCGGTGGGTGCTCCCGTCAATATCGTCGCCTTTGCCAGGCCCCGCTTCGGAGCATTTGTCTGCCAATAAGTTTCCGGGGATACCCTCAGTTCGACATCGGAGCCCAACGCGCCCTCTAATACAAACGTAATCGTCGGCCAGGACGCGAGATCCAGCCTGCTCATAGGGATTTGTCTGGCTTGAATCGCGTCGGAAAGAGTATCATCCGCGGCCGACGAAAGCTTCGCCGTAAGTGCGTCGAACAGAGCCTGGTCCAGGAGGATCCTGTTTGTTCCGCTGTCAATTATAGAGTTTGAGGGATTTCTGCTTGCCTTCGTCGGCGGAGAAACACTAATGGGAGCCGCGTCGCCCACAATGATTGACTTCAAATTCGTGTTGTAGAAAAAGTCGTGGACAACCCGTGCCACCTGAAACTTGCCCGTGTATAGATCTTTCTGCTCTTCCCCGCCCCCAAGGATGAGAAAGCCCTGATTCAGAGGATCTTCCGCAGGCTTTGCCGTCGCCCTGCTGATCTCTGATCGCTTGGTGTAAAACGCGAACTTATTCGCTACGCATCCCGCCTCTTCCAGTTGTGTGAAATAGGGCTCGAGGTAGGTAACTCTTCCGGCTTGAATCTGGTTGAATGTGAAGCGAGGGGGAATCGTAGGCCCCGGCATGGTGAACGCTTTGTTCACCCCCTTGTAAGCAAGCCCAAGAATCCCGTGAGCGTTTCCAAATATGTTCTTAGTCTCGTGATACGAGACCGCTACGGCTACCTTTTTGAGCGTGATTGGACGGCTTCCCACCGTCACATCCGTCATGACGACCCCACCGATCCAGCCCGTGTTATCCACGTACTCTACATCCTGGGCAAGTTGGGTTGTCATCCCAGACTTGTCCTTCTTGACGTTGTACACCGTCCCGTCGATCGCGAGTGTACCGCTGCCGGTATCCAGAAGTACGTTAAGGTCCGTCTTTTGGCTTCCGATACGAATGAGGCCCGTGTAGTCCCCGTCCGCATGTACGTTCGTGATCGGTAGCCGAACAGCTGCGGTGGACACCTTACCTCCTAGCGAGCGGGCAGCACTAAGCCGGCGCTGACTCTTCGAGGCGACCTTCTTTTTTCCCTTTGCCATGTTCAGACTCGTTTCCGGCAACAGCCGCGCCCGATCTTGAGCAGGGGTCAACGCCCTTTGGAGGCGCGATCCATACGCCTGGTGAATTTTTTAGAATCCCTTGGAATTGAAACCGGAGCCCAGGAGCCGGCCGTCGACAGAACCCGGCGGCAAATGGAGCAGATTTGGTAAGTCCATCTCTATCGATGGTTGGGAGGGTGAAGTGAGTCTCAACCCGGGCCCGTTCCAGTGTCAAGGGTTTTTCATGAATGCTGATGGAGTGCTCCGTCCTGCGCTCTATCGCCGACGTCGATGCCTTGATCGATCAATATGCAACCGCGCCGTGAAGCAGCAGAGCGGAGTGCCGTCGCTTCGTACCTGATTGCTGTCTTTATGAAACCCTCACGAATCCCAACTGCCCCCTTTACACCGGGCGCGTTCTACTCGAAAGGTGGAGGCGCACTATGGCCGCATCCCCGCGTCACAGGGTTCCACGCGAGAGTTCAGCGATGGCAGGGCACGAACTCCTTTGTCTTTGCCTGAAGTCGTTCTATGGACTGGAATACCCCTCTCCCACTCCAAACCGCCCCGGCCGGCTTGCCCGCGGCTGGAAATCCCGCCTGGCAACGATGTTCCGGGTATGTGCACAGCGGTGCAGAAGGGGACGCCCGGGTCATTGAGCCGTGGCAGAAGTCTCAAAGATGACTGATCTGCGGGGACCGCTCGATCTTCGTTCGTCCGCGGCCGCCTCCATCGCCGCCCCGAAAGCCGAGTGCTCGGTGAGGGCGGCCACCCTTTTGGATATGGCCGCCGTGACAGCGATCTATGCTCACTTTGTCGAAAACACCACCGCCACTTTCGATCTGATCGCCCCCGGTGAAGCCACCATGCGCCGGCGATTCGAGTCCGCCACGGAATGCGGGCTACCTTACCTGGTCGCGGAGCTTGACAGCTACATCGTTGGCTATTGCTATGCCGGACCTTTTCGCCCGCGCGAAGGCTACCGCTTCACGGTGGAAGACTCCATCTACGTGCGCGCCGACTGCCGCGGCTACGGCGTCGGCAATGCCCTGCTCACGGAGCTGATTGCCCGCTGCCGGGTCAGGGGCTGCCACAGCATGGTTGCCTGCATTTGCGGCGTAAATGTGCCCTCGACTGCACTGCACGCGTCGCTCGGTTTTGTGCCGATCGGAACCTTGCCCGAAGCGGGCAGGAAGTTTGGAAAATGGCTGAGTCTCTCCATCATGCAGCGGCTGCTCGAGCCAGTCGCGCCGCCAACGGATGCAAGCTGTCCTTCCGGGAAGTGATCGGCACAACACTCACGGTTGCCAAATAACGGCTCCGCTTCAACCGGCGTGCAGCCCGGTCCGTGGCCTGGAGGAGACCTCAATCGAGTACAATCTGCACTGTTTCGATATGTCGATTCTGTTCCACAGCAAAGTCCACATGCAAAACATTCTTCCCAGGAGAACCCATGGCGAATTGGACGCGTAGAGGATTCATCGGCTCGCTCTCAGCAGCGGCCGCCGCAAAATTGTTGGCGCAGCAGACCATCCCGGAGAAGCGGTCCGGTCAAGCCCCCATCAAGATCATCGACCTCCGCTGTGCCATCATTGGGAAGAACCCGACCGTCCGCATCGTCACCGATCAAGGAATCTCGGGCTATGGACAGGCCGAATCCTCCAAGCCCTACCTCAAGCCCATGGTGCTGTTCTATCGCGACTATCTTCTAGGGGAAGATCCTACGGATGTGGCGCGGGTCATGCTCAAGATCCGCCGGCTGGGCGCGTTCAAGCCCTGGGGAGCCGGAGTCAGCGCCATCGAAATCGCACTCTGGGATATAGCCGGGCAAGCGGCCGGAGTGCCCGTCTACAAGCTGCTGGGCGGCAAGATCCGCGACCGCGTGCGCGTCTACGACGGCGCCGTTCGCTTCCCCATGACAGGGCATTTGCCACAGGACTACGCCGAAACCATCGCGAAGATAAAAGCCTCCAAAGAGGGCTTTACGCTCATCAAGCAGGCAGTCGGCTTTCACGATCCGGCTATGATGCCCGTCGTCCCTGACGCCTGGTACGACTCGCCGCCGAGAAAGGGCGCTTCCCATGCCGACCGCGGCATGATGACTGAACGGGGCCTGGACTATGTCATCTCATGCGTCGAAGCCATGAAGAAGGTTCTGGGCAGCGAGATTGGCCTGGCCCTCGATTGTGGCCCGGGCTGGACCGTCAAGGACGCAATCACGTTTGCCCGCGCGATGGAGCCGCTGCACATCGCCTGGCTGGAAGACCTGATCACCGGTGACTACACCCCCTATCCGAACGCCGACCTGTTTCGCGAGGTAACCGTAGCCACGACAGTGCCGATCCACACCGGAGAAGAAATCTATCTCCGGGAGAACTTCAAGGATCTGATTGAAAAGCAGGCGGTCAACATTGTTGGTCCCGATCCGGAGGATGTGGGCGGAATTGCAGAGATGAAGTGGATTGCGGAGTACGCCGACCTGCACGGCATCCAAATAGCGCCGCACGGAGTCTTTGACGGCCTCTTCGGACTGGCAGCCCATGTACAGGTGGCGGCCGCGTTGCCGCAAAACTATATCGCCTTCGAATATCCAGTGGGGCAGCCGGAGTGGTGGTATGACATTGTCGAAGGCCTGCCCGACCCCATCGTCGAGAAGGGCTTTATCAAAGTATGGGACCGGCCGGGACTGGGCGTATCGTTCAAGGTGCAGGCAGCCAAGGCTCACCTGGCGGATGAGGATCGCGGCTTCTTCGACTGAGGGTGCCCGTTCAAGCCCTGTTATTGTTACTGGGCTTGACTGCGCCTTCGTTATTCGTTGCGCAGAGCCACCGTAGGCTCGACGCGGGTTGCCCGTCGTGCCGGGATGTAGCAGGCCACCAGCGCCACAGCGCAGAGGAGAAAGGCTACACCCGAAAACGTAACCATATCGGTGCTGGTTACACCTAATAACTGGCTGCTTAGAAATCGGGTGAGCGCGAACGAAACGGCCAGCCCAAGCGCCACGCCGATCACGATCAGGCGCATGCCCTGCCCGAGCACCAGCTTTAAAATGTCCTGGCGCACCGCTCCCAGGGCCATGCGGATCCCGATCTCGTGCGTGCGCTGCCGGGTGCTGTATGCGGTCACACCATAGATGCCTACGGCGGCCAACACCAGTGCCAGCAAACCAAACCCGCCGACGAACGTTCCCGCCAGCCTCTGCACAAAGGTCGCGAGTTGCTGCCGGACTTCCAGAGTGGTTACGTCGTTCAGCACCAGGTCTGCATTGAGTTCCTGCGCCGTCTTCCTCACTCTCTCCGCGTAGGCCATGGGATCGCCGGCCACCCGCGCCATGATGCTCACGGTCGGCCGGTACACCTGGTACAAGGGCAGATAAATCACCGGCGTCGGCGGTTCGCTCAAGGTATTCACTTTGCTGTTCTGGGTCACACCCACCACAGTGAACAACTCGTTGGTCAGATCGGAACGCACTTGCTTGCCGATCGCATTCTGCCCGGGCCAATAACGGTCGACGAAGTTCCGATTCACCATCGCCACGCGCTGAGTTTTTTCCGTATCTTGCGCTGTGAATTCGCGGCCGGCAACGAGCGGAATCTGCATCGTCTTAAGAAAGTTCTCCGTCACCAGGGCGTCGTCGACTTCCATGGACTCGTTCGGCCGCTCTACATAGCCTTCGGGCTTCAAGCTCGTGGACGCACCCCCCATGGACAGAGGGACGCGATCGGAGAGCGTCACGGATTGCACGCCGGGCAAAGCTTCGAGCTTGGCCAGCAATTGGCGATCGAACGCTGTTCCACTTGCGGGCGTGTACCCAGCGGGGAAAAGGTCGTAGGAGGCGAGCAAAATGCCGTGAGGATTGAGCCCCGCATCGATCTGCTGGGCGCTCAGGAAGCTGCGGATAAACAGCCCCGCACAAACCAGCAATAGGAGCGATAGCGAAATCTGGGCCACCACCAACCCGCTGGCCAGCCGGCCCTTGCTGCGGGCTCCCGAGGAACTTCCGCCTTCCTCCTTCAGCACCGTAACCGGCGCTTCGCCCGACGCTCGCAGCGCGGGCAGGATCCCAAAGATCACGCCCGTAAGCAGCGAAATCGCAGCGGTCGCCAGCAAAACCCTACGGTCGGGCTGCACATTCAGCAGAAAGGGAAAATCCATCGGCGGCAGGAATCGTGTCATGGACCCGGCTGTCCAGAAACTGATCAGCATCGCGATCCCACCACCGGCAAAAGCCAGCAGCAGGCTTTCAATCAGGAGCTGCCGCACCAGTCTCCATCGCGTGGCTCCCAGGGACATGCGAATGGCCAATTCCCTGCGCCGCCCAACAGACCGCACCAGCATCAGGTTGGCGACGTTGGCACAGGCCAGCAACAGCACAACACCGGCAATCGCCATCAGCATCGGCAGCAGCAAATAGAAAATGGCATTGGCAGAAAAAGGAGCCCGCCACAAGGGGTGCACGGCCAGCGTATTGTGGCCTTTATGCTCCTGCGGATATCGCCTGACTTCCGGTTGCAGTTGCAGGTCCAAGTCTTCCTGAGCCTGCCGGAGACTGACTCCCGGGCTTAGGCGGCCCATGGAGAAGAGCCAGAAGTAATGATGGTCATGCAGCAAATCTCCCTGGGAATTGATTTGCGGTTCCATGGCCATGGGCACCCACAGGTCGGAACGCACACCGGTCTGGCTTCCCTGGAACTCGGCTGGAGTCACGCCGACGATGGTGTAGCGGCGTTGGTTAATGTCCACGGTGCGCCCGACCACCTGAGGGTCGCCGCCAAAATGCTTCTGCCAAAGCGCGTAGCTGATCACCGCCACCGGCGACCCATTCGCCGTCCGATCATCGGCGGGCACAAATACGCGCCCGAGAGCCGGGCGCACGCCTAACACATCGAAGTAGCTGCCCGACGCGAGAACGGCCCAGGCACGTTCCGGCTTACCCTTTCCAGTCAAACTGACCGCCGATGGCATGCTGTAGGCCATGATGCCGGAGAGGCTGTGTTGCCCGTCCCTCAGCACCTCGTAGTCAGGGTAAGTAAACGGAAATGGCTTGTCCGAATCCTTGCCGAGCGACAACGTGATCATCTGGTCGGCCTTGGCCACACCCGGCACAGGATTCAGCAGCGTAGCGTTGATCCAGCTGAAGATCGTGGTGTTGGCTCCGATGCCAAGCGCGAGGGTCAGCACGGCAATAACCGCAAACCCCGGCGCCTTGGCAATCGTCCGCAATGCGTACCGTATATCGTGCCAAAGCGAAGTCATCGAGCACCTCGTAGGAGAATCTCAGCCTGCAATGATGGCAATTGCAAGGCCAAATTTTCTCCGGGCAGCGGTTCCCGGCAAAAACGACTGGACCGAAACACGGAATTACGGGGCGCTGATCGTCAGGGGCTCAGATCTAATGTCATTTTCAAGCATTTACCGCCCGACACATCTCGCGCCTAAGCGAAAGATCTGGGCCAAGATCTGGTTATGCACGCG
>JBARKD010000743.1:0-4643 GCA_049800615.1 Acidobacteriaceae bacterium
CTGGAAGGCTGTGAAAGTGGAGAAGTAAGGGAGTTCGGGGGCGTCGCACCTCAGGGGCTGAAGCCCGCTTCATAGGAGATTATTTATCGCAGCGCTGAAAGCGCTGCGCCACCCTTGAGCGCACGAGTGCGGCACGCCGAGGCGGGCAGTGAATGATCCCCACAACCTAAAGTCGGCGGGGTGTCAGAACTCGACGTGGGCGCGGAATGAGGGTACGAGTACGGGGCCGCGGTCGCGATTGTAACCGGGATCATTGATGTGCTGGAGGCCGGGCGCAACGTAGATGCCGCGCCAGACGTGGGCCGTGTAGTAGGCTTCGAGGATGTTTTCGCGGCCGTAGTTCAGTTTGCCGTCACCAAGAAGGAAGCCAAAGCCGCCTTCGGCGAGGTAGGTTTGGTGATCTTTGCAAATTGCGTTGGAGATGAAGGCGATGCCGGAGCGATCCTGTTTGCGATGCCACCATGCGCCATTGGCACCGAGTCCTTCAGCGGAGGTTTGATCCACTTCGGTGTAGGCGAAAGATTCGGTCTTGCCATTATCCCAGCCGAAGCGAGCGAATGCGGTAAGGTAGCGGGTTAGATTCTGTTCGACGTTCACACCGAAACCATATTTTCGCGTGATGTGCCAGGGATGGTTGGTGATTTCTGGAATGGGCGTGAGACCTTCTTCAAAGCTGGCGATGGCATCGCGATAGATACCCATGTTGGCGTAATTGGTGTAGGCCAGCAGACGGACAACGCCAGATTTCTTTGGGATCAGGCCGTGGCGCAACTCGTATTCCCAGTTTTCAGCATGCACCTGCCAGGGACGATATACGAGATCGATTCCGTTTGCGACCTTGGGCATGAGGGCTTCGGCGAAACGGAATCCCCAGTTGCGATCTTCGAAGTCCGCGGTAAGGCCGATGGTGTAGCCACGCGTGTCGGCGGCGTAGTCGTATGCACCGTTGTTGTCGGTGGTCCAGTTGATGAACTGAAAGTGGGTATCGGAGCCGACAGAGTTTAGGTCGAAGAAATCGGGCATGGTGAACTTGCCGAAGCGGAGCTCAAGGCGGCGACGCGGGAGTTCTTCGAACAGCGAGAGATAGCTACGCTGGTTCTCGATTTTATCTTTGCTCAGGGCAAAAACTTTGTGAATCAAGGCGCGCCCCAGGTAAGGCGCTTTGCTCAGCAGTGGATTGCGGACGATATCGAGATCGGTATTGCCGGCAAGACCCAAGCCGGTGCTGAGCGCGGCTCCGCCGGCCTCTTCGATATCGACTAGAAGCTCGGTGGAACGGTTGAGGCGTACACCGGTGTAGAGGGTGACAAGGCGGGAAGTGGCCTTTTCATAATTGGGACTGAGACTGTTCTTGCCGCTGTAGGCGGCAAAAAACGGGGGATGAGTCTGGAAAATAAAATTTGCCTGGCCCGAGAGCCAGAAGCGCGTGTCCTTGAAATGGGGAAACATTGCTTCGGGGTCGGCGTCGCCGGGCGAATCGCCTGAGTCAGTCGCGTTAGCCTGGGGTTGGGGATCCGACTTTGCCGCGGAGGGTGTATCTGGCTGCTGCGCTGGGAGAGTGGGACCAAGGGTAATAGCAGCCCAGAACACCAGTATCCACCACTGTCTCCTGAGTATTGCGAGTTGGGCTTGCCTTTCCATTCTCTTTATCTGATCTGAGACTTCACGGTTCCGCTTGGGCAGGGGAGTGTTTCTCCTCCGAATTCCATGGTTCAGCTGTTTGATTTTTAAATAAGAATGTATCACAGGAAGTTAACTATAGTTAATAATCTTCAACTGGGAACTCCGGGACTCTAGCGAGTTCCTTCATGCCGGGTTGCTGGTTCCGCTGATTTACCGAGCCTACGCAGAAACGATTAAGAGAGTGTTAATGCCCGACATCGGCGCTCAAACGGCCTTCCGAGAGGTTGGGGGGGGCGATTTGATCGGGCTGGCGTGCCTATTTGAAGCGCTGGCTCCTGGAGAAAAAAAAAGGAAAAAGGACAGCCCGGAGCCCCCGAAGCCGTCCTCAAAACCCTCCCGGTTAGAAGGGCAACTTTATGAATTCAAGTTATCTTGGCGATGTTGCACAAAGATGGCAGGAGCATGAATATCTGGTTAATTTGTAGGTGGTTGCGTTTATAGTAATCGGTTGTCACAAACCGTGCGAGGACGCAGTCTCATCGGTTGACATCTTTCTCGAAGCGGAGCAAAACGATGCCGTCAACACTGTCCCGAAAGGTCGAGCAGTCGCGACGTTTGCAGCAACGCGCCGAGAGCATGATACCTGGCGGGGTGAACTCGCCGGTGCGCGCATTTGGTTCTGTCGGCGGCGACCCCCGGTTTATTGTGCGGGGAAAGGGATCGCACATCTGGGATGCGGATGAGAACGAGTTTATCGATTACGTTGGCTCGTGGGGGCCGCTGATTCTGGGCCACGCGGCTCCTGACGTGCTGGATGCCATCTTAGGAGCAACGGTTAACGGCACCAGTTTTGGGGCGTCTACGCCGGCTGAAGCGGACCTGGCGGAGATGGTGCTGGCGGCGTTTCCGGCCGTGCAGAAAGTCCGCTTCGTGAACTCGGGAACCGAGGCTACGATGTCGGCCATCCGGCTGGCTCGCGCTTATACCAAGCGCAAGTACATTGTGAAATTTGAAGGCTGTTATCACGGGCATTCCGATTCTCTGCTGGTGAAGGCGGGTTCGGGAGTGGCGACGCTGGGCATACCAGGATCGGCGGGCGTTCCGGAGGAATTCATTCAATTTACGCTGGCCTTGCCTTTCAATGACATCAAAGCAGTGGAGTACGCCTTCCAGAAATTCAAACATCAGATTGCCTGCGTGATCGTGGAGCCGGTGGTGGGAAATATGGGATGCGTTCCCGCCGCTGACGATTTTCTGGTGGCCTTGCGCCTGGTAACGGAACGCGAAAACTCCGTGCTGATCTTCGACGAAGTGATGACAGGATTTCGAGTGGCCTTCGGGGGAGCGCAGGAACTCTACAACATTCGTCCCGACTTGACGACGCTGGGGAAGATCATAGGCGGAGGCTTGCCGGTTGGGGCGTATGGCGGTTCCAGCGAGATTATGAATCTGGTTGCGCCGTTGGGCCCGATGTATCAGGCGGGGACGCTCTCGGGGAATCCATTGGCGATGGCGGCGGGATGCGCGATGTTGAAACATCTGCGCGAACATAAAGAAGAGATTTATCCCCAGATCGATAAGTTGAGTGGAGAACTGGTTGAGGGTGTTGCGGCAGCCGCCAAGGATGCGGGCGTGCCGCTGTGCCACAACCGCGTCGGCTCGATGTTTACCTGGTTCTTCACGCCGGGGCCGGTGACGAATTGGGACTCCGCATCGAAATCGGATACGGAAGCTTTCGGAAAGTTTTTTCGAGCGATGCTCGACGGAGGGGTGTACCTGCCCCCGTCGCAGTACGAGGCGGCGTTCCTGGGCTCGACGCATACGGAGAAGGATGTTCAGCAGACGGTCGCGGCCGCGAAGCGAGCGTTTGCAAAGTCGTAAGTTGTTATTTGTGGGTAGGCAACACAGTCCAGATTTCAGGATCCTCGGACCCGAGCACCCATGAACAAAAGCCCTGTAAATTGTGGTCGCGCGCCAAGTTCAGTCGCTCCTGGAATCCGCGCTTGTCGGTGTAGAAGACCCACTCGCGAGTGTCGTCCCGGTAGAAATAGAACCAGGCTGAGCGGTCGAACTGATCCCACTCGGGATGCGGGTGATAGGCGGCCAGATATTGGTCGACCTCTTGCTGCCCGATATATTCGGCGGTCGGGTTCGGTTTTTCATCCTTGCCCGGATCGCCGGCAAACCAGTGATATCCATAGACGGGAATTCCCAGCGACAGCTTTTCTTTGGGAACCGACTGCAGTGCGTATTCCATCTGCTGCACCATCCAGGGATAACCGGCTACGGGTCCGGGTTCCGTCCATCGCGTGTTTTGATCGTAGGTCATCAGACAGATCAGGTCGGCTGCTTTCGCCAGGGCCTTCAGATCGTAGGCGCCGCGCCAGTTGGCATAGAGCCAGTGCGAGAAGCTGCTTTTCCCGGGGAAACCGGGAGCGTTGGGCACGGTGGCGATGGTAAGTTGCAAGCCTTCTTTGTGCAGAGCGGCCGCAGTTTCGGCGACAAACTCCGAGAGCAGATCGCGGTCGGTCCACAGCACATTTTCGAAGTCGATTTGAAATCCGCTGTATCCGTTTTTCTTGCACTCGCTGAGAATCGAACTGATGAAGGCCGCGCGCGCCGCTGGAGTCGTGAAAAGCTTGTGCAGTTCCGTCTGCGCGGTGGTGGCGACGATCGGCATGACCGGTACATGGTGCTGCGCCGCCGTCTGCAGCACGTACGGATTGGGCCCACCCCACATGAGTCCGTTACCGTCGACGCCATACCAGGCAGGCACGAGAATATCGATTTTGTCGGCGTGGTCGATAAATGACTTGACCGAGTTGGGACTGTCCGTCAGGTAGAAAAGGGCCTTGGGCTGGGCTACGGCCATGACTGTGCTCACGAAAAGGAAAAGAAGGGCATGCTTCATTGGGTAACTCCTAGCGGTGGTTTTCTTTCCATCATCCGCCCATCATCCGCGGAATGGTGACAAAGTCATAGCCTTGGGATTTCTGCCGCGAAATCAGATGATCCGTGGC
>JBARKD010000744.1:0-1936 GCA_049800615.1 Acidobacteriaceae bacterium
CATCGAAAGAGGCGGATAAGGACCATTCAAAAAGGTCGGACTGCCCAAGCAGAACCCACACCCCGACCACGCCAAGAACCAGAACACCTGTAAGGCGATTCATAGGGCCTCTAAAACACGTACGCAAAGCCGAAAAGGAGGAGGTTGTTCGCCTCTTGTTTGAATTTTGCGCCACCAGGAGCTTGCCCGTCGCTGTGAGTTGGAGCGCTAAAGGCTATCAAATAGTTGGTTGGCGTTAGGGTCGAGTTGGTCACTGCGCTTGCCCCCTCGGCTGAGACAAACAGTCAAGACACAGTCTACGGTTCGATGATATTCGCTTTGGCGGAATGCGGCAATAGCTTATTCTGGCAATGCCGGTGAAGCGGAGACGGGCTCTGGTGGCGACCACCCCGATCGAGGAATAGCCGGCCGGAACTCATCGCGGACGATGGGCAGGACGTGTAGTTCCTCCCGGCGCGTCCTATAGCCCGGTAACGGGGCCGACCAACGGGAGGCGGCAGCTGGACCGGGTTTACAAGAAGTGAAGACACATCGGACCGATAGATTCCGTCATGCCTGAGAAAACGCATTGCGAGGGCCCTCACTTTTTTCGAGCAGTTGGGGAATAACGGATCGCGGAAGCGATCTTTCAAACTCGGCCGGCGGGCGGTAATCCAGCGCAGAGTGCAGCCGTTTTTCGTTGTAGATCTTTTCCAGAAATCGCTGGATGGAGCGCTTGGCTTCGGCCAGGTCGCGATATTCATTGCGGAAGACCTCTTCGTACTTCAGCGTTTTCATGAACGATTCACATGCCGCGTTATCCCAGGGATTTCCCTTGCGCGACATGCTGATGTGGATGCCGTGTTTTTTCAGCAAATCGGCATAGTCGTTGCTGGCGTACTGCGATCCGCGGTCGGAATGGTGGACCAGCCCCGGCTGGACGTTCCGGCAATCCAGCGCCATCCGTAACGCCGCCAGCGTCAGGTCGTCTTCGATGGTTCGATCCAGCGCCCACCCGATCACGCGCCGCGAATAGGCGTCCAGAATCACTGCCAGGAAAATGAATTCCTCCTGCAGCCGTATGTAGGTGATGTCGGCCACCCACAGTTGATCGGTTCCCGTCAGCGTCATCTCGCCAGCCAGATTCGGGTAGACCTTGCGTCCATGGTTGGAATCGGTGGTCAACACGAATTTCCTCTTCCGCAGGCAGAGTAGGTTGTCTTCCCGCATGAGACGGTGAACCCGCTTGGGATTCACCGTCCAGCCCTGTCTGCGCAGTTCCTCGGTAATGCGGGGCCGCCCGTAGCTGGGCCACTCCAAGGCGATCCGCTGGATGGCGTCACGCAACTCCATGTCGCTGTCCGGTTGTGGTGGGCGGTTGTCGTCAAAGCGGTAGAAGCTGGCCCGGCTGACCCGGCCCAGCTCCACCATGCGCTCGACGGTCAGGCCCCGGTCGGCGTTCACTTCTTCTTGGACCTTCCGGTAGACCGCGGATTTCCAGTCAATGCCTGCAGCATCCGCTGCTCCTCGATGCGCTGCAAGCACCCCTTCAAAAAATCGATTTCCAAGGTCTGTTGGCCGACCTTACGTTCGAGTTCGGCGATCCGGCCCTCCGACCAGCGTGTCTTGCCTTGGCCGGGAAACGAATTGCCCGGCCCCTGACGGAACTCACGCCGCCAGCGGTGCAACACATTGGGGTTTACCTCCAAAGCCCGTGCCGCCTCCCCGATCCCCACCCCTTGTTCCAGCCGCCGCACAGCGGCCAGTTTGAACTCCTTCGTGAACTGCCTGCGAGACAATCCCATGGCTCAATTTTCTCCATTCAATGCAAAATTAGATTAATTGAGTCTTAACCGTTTGTCTCAAAATTGGGGGCAAGTCCAGTTTGGCAAGGCACTCTGGCCTTGATGGTGTTGAAGACCATCGAAACCCTGGGGCCGCTGCACGGCTACGGCAT
>JBARKD010000745.1:0-3577 GCA_049800615.1 Acidobacteriaceae bacterium
GATAGGTGCGGACCTTGTCAGTAAACCGGCCGGCTCCAGAACCTTATTTGAACGCATAGTCGCCGAGTCACTCATCGACTGCTCCGAAGGGTTCACCGCCTACAGGGACAGAACTCGAAAGTCGGAGTCGCAGTTCCCGCTGCTTAAACCGAAGCTCCACGTCTCTTACCCGGAGCTGCAGGCCCTCGCCAAACTGTGAATCCACTTCTGAGCTCAGTGCGGGAAATCCGCACGCTGGGTTCTGTGGGAGCCGGAGGCGGGTGACCGCCTCCGGCCACCCGGGTGGCGCATCGCGATATGCGTCCCTACCGCGATCCTTTATGTCCAGGGTCATTCCCCGGGACGGCAACTCAGTGGCACTCCGGTGTTGCCGGGGGAGGCGAGCTCAGACCCCCACCGCAGGGCCTATCCCTGGTACACATGCCAAGGTGACCCTTGGCGTTGACCCACGCATAGCCGATTGTTTCAGGATCGGTGTTGTTCTGCTCGGACGTCGGGAATGAGGTTATGCTCGTCACCTCTTTGTCGCTACCTCCAGAACTACCCCAAAACGGCGCGGCCCCGCAGGAAAGCACACCGCCATCGTCAAGTACCAGCCAATATCCGTTAGGAGCGCCAGTGGCGTCGGTGCTCAAAGCAAGGCCGGTTATGTCATGACCGCCAGGCTTGTGTCCACCGGTAGAGCCAAAAAAGACGGCATCGCCGAAGGTGTGTACTCCGCCATTCGCAACCACGATGTAGTAACCGTTTCCCGACGGCGTCCCGACGATTCCAGTCGGAACCTCGTCGCCGATCGCATCTCCGAAAGAGTTTGCGTCGCCAGCTGTCCACACAGCGCCGTCTCGTGCGACTGCCCAAAATCCGTGGCCAGTGGGCGTCGCTGCGACACCCGTTAAAGAGTGCCAGGCGCCTCCAACAAAGCCGGAGCAGCTTCCTAGTTGACCGTTGCAGAGATTGGGTGCGCCACCGCGGGCATGGATTTCACCCTCCCCGGTAACGACCCAATAGCCCTGCGTCTTGGGGACCGAGGCAATCAGCC
The DNA here is from genome assembly GCA_049800615.1 of Acidobacteriaceae bacterium. Lineage (GTDB taxonomy): Bacteria > Acidobacteriota > Terriglobia > Terriglobales > Acidobacteriaceae > PALSA-350. The sequence continues at coordinate 1,040 of JBARKD010000745.1, forward strand.
CTGCGTGGTGGATGTTGTCATATACGGGAGCACCATCGACCTGAAGCGTGAACCCAGCGGGTGTGGTCGAGCAGTCCGGCGGGCACACGTTCTCTGACTGCCTTTGTATCCAAAACCCGCCGCTCGGGGCCGGGGCGACGCTGGTCAGTTGGTCTTCACTAAGTAAGGGCGTGCCGGGCAACGAGGCATAGGCGGTGGCCAGTCCCATGCCCAGAATGGTCAGGGCCGAGAGGCCCAGCATTACGGCGATTCGGGTTAAGCGCCGGAGAGGACCCGAAAGGTTTCCGGCGCGGTTCTCACACCCGGCAAAACGGCCCGCCGGGCGTCGGTACGACAGTTCCTTATGGTCAGACATTTTGATTCTCCTTGTCGATAGCGTTGAAATTGTTTCCATATATCCGCGGCCAAGACCGCGTTGACGGGTACGGCAGTCACTTCTTCTCGGCCAACACACGGAACTTTTACAGCTGGTCAGCGGCGTTCCATTTCCGGGGTGGGTCGCGCCGCATCATTCCGCATCTTTGCGTTTCGCATCGAGGCTGCAATTTGTTTCATCATGGGAACGCTTGTTTCCTCCGGCGTCCAATCGCGTCCCAGGCCGCCCCTGGGAACACCGTCGACCAAGGCTTGCAAGTAGTTCTCGTCTCCGGCGTGCTGGGTGAATTCCAGCGCCAGAACAAGCGGATTCAGGTTGAGGGTTTCCACGCACATATTGAAGAGAGCCGCGGCGAGGCGTTCGCGCTGTTCCGCGGAACGTCCGCGGCGAATCTCGCACGCCAGAACGGCTCCGGGCACAGGTTGCGTTTTTGCGTCGCGGCAGCGCCACATGTTGCCTTCTCCCAGTTCACGGAAGGCAACGGCCACCAGATCGGGTGTGGTTTGCATGATTTCGGCGTAGACGTCCCCCATCCTCTTGGCCAAGTCCTGCTTGACCGAAAGGGGATAGCTTCGGGGAAGATCCAACTGAAGGTAGGGCATGTTTTCGTCTCCTTTATTGTTTTTTTCGTCGAGCGCATTGAGTTTCTCTATTGCTTGACACTGTCAAGATAAGCTTTAAAACTGGACACTGTCAAGATAGAAATGAAAACATCTTGGCAGTGGCCAGATAGTGTGGCAAACTAGGGGTTATGAATAAATCCGCAACCTCAGACGCGTTCGTTCGAAGCCCAGATTCCCCATACCATCACGGGGATTTGCGCCGTTCCCTCATCGAGGCCGCGCTGGAACTGGTGAGGGAAGGACGGGAGGCGTCTTTCTCGCTGAGGGAGGTAGCGAAACTAGCCGGTGTGAGCCACAACGCCCCGTACTATCACTTCGCCGATAAACGGGACCTCCTCATCGCGGTGGCGGTGGTTGGCTACGAGACCCTGACTGCCCGCTTTGTCGAGGCGGCTGCTTCCAGTGAGGACGCGAGAAGCGTTCTGTTCGCAAGCGGGCGGGCCTACATCCAATTCGGCTTGGAGAATCCCGGCCTTTACCAACTCATGTTTAGTGCGGCGTTGAATGGTCCCGACGGCCGGCCCAAAGCTGTGGCGGACGCAGGAGCTGCTACGCGGGCCAGGCTGGAAGACATCCTGCGTCGGGGGGCGCGGGCTGGTGTCTTTTCGAGTTCGCTGCTACGCACGTCGGAATTGAAGACGGCCGCGTTTGCGGCTTGGTCCACGGTCCACGGTTTTACGATGCTGGTCATCGAGGGCCTACCGACACCTGACCTAGCTATTGCCAACCTCGCAGACAAAGTAGTGCGAGTCGCATGCCGGTCCTTCCTGCGATGACCTCAACTTTTCTCCCTAACTGCTCGCTTCAAGCGGGCCAAGTTCGCGAAGTGCCTTCCTGAGATCTTTGGGAGATAAGGATCGCGGTAGGGACACATATTGCTATGGCCCCCCTCGCGCAAAACCGGATGTGCGGCTTACGAAGCCCCCAACGTCCATTGGACGCAATTTCCCCGTGCTCTTGCGCGTTTGTACTGGCGACTTTAGGCCAACGCGCTCATCGAGCTAGTGTCATGAATCTAACTCTTCAGCAAGTTGCCGCAAAACCGGCTTTTCGGAGGATTGAAGCGGCAATCGGCGAGCTCGGCAGCAGGTTGCCGTAATGCCTACCTGAACGGACATGTGGCTGGGGTAACGGGGTTTTCGTCAGTAACCGGTAGAAAAACACGACCGGCCTTGTCAGGACTATTCGTAGGAATTCAGGAGTGCCAACGCGAATCCTCACCGGGCGTTGGATAATGAGTTCCGGGGTGAAAGCGCGTTGATAAACGAAAAGCACAGCATGCATACCAACGAAGATTCATTGAACCGCGGCTTGCGAGAACGCCACATTCGCCTTATGGCATTGGGCTCGACGATCGGTGTCGGTTTATTCCTCGGTTCCGCCAGCGCGATTAAGCTCGCCGGGCCTGCGATCCTGCTCTCCTATGTACTGGGCGGAATCGCGATCTTCATCATTATGCGCGCTCTCGGCGAAATGGCCGTACATCAGCCGGTTGCGGGCTCCTTTAGCCGCTATGCGCAAGACCATCTTGGTCCCCTG
>JBARKD010000746.1:0-9227 GCA_049800615.1 Acidobacteriaceae bacterium
TTATAGCCGTGAGAAGCAAACCAAACAGGGTGCGCGTAGACGACGGTCGAGGCAATATCGCGACCGTAAGGGTGGCGCATAAGGATTGTTGGATGAGGGCCTGGCTTCGGCGGGTAATAGTGGTCGGAAACCAGGACCACGCCGTCGGACATGGCGCAGTGCAGGCTACGCTCAAGACGAACGCCGGAACCGCAGTCGATCAAATCAGACTCCTCTCGCTTCAGTTACTTCCGCTTGGGATTGGCTAAGGATCGTACTTTCGTAAAAGCAAACCGCAGATCCCTCCACTACGGTCGGGATGACAATTCGGCGACAGAACTGACTATTGCGTCGTATATCGTTCCCAGGTTGCCGGCCTCAGCGAAGCGCCAGTATTTTATTCAAAATTTGCTGCCGGTCGAACAAACTGCAGATCCCTCCACTTCGGTCGGGACGACAATTCTGTTGCGGAACCGGCTATTGCGTCGTATATCGCTCCCAGGTTGCCGGCCTCAGCGAAGCGCGAGTATTTTATTCAAAATTTGCTGCCGGTCGAACAAAACTGCAGATCCCTCCACTTCGCTACGCTTCGGTCGGGACGACAATTCTGATGCTGAACCGGCCATTGCGTCGTATATCGTTCCAGGTTGCCGGCTGCCGGTGGAACAAACTGCAGATCGACAGTTCTGATGCTGAACCGGCGATTGCGTCGTACATCGTTCCAGGTTGCCGGCCACAAATCGAGAGAACGCGCGAGGACAGTTTTATTGGAAGAGACAATGAGCTTTTTTTCAGGGTTTATGCCAATTCGTGTACGCAGCCATTGCGCTCAAGGCGGCCGCGAGTTTGTCGCCCGCTTCTTCGATCCAGCGTTTCCCTCTTTCTGCACTGGCCGGGTTTGGATCACCCATGACTCCGCTGGGCGCAATGTCCCGAGTTAACCATGCGAAGGTCGCAGGCGCATTTTCCGGACGCAACACTTCCGGTTTGGTAATGTCCGCGATGTAGTTCACGGTGTACTGATCGGTATGAACCAGCTCCGGTATGGCGCTCAAGAGAAATGAGGTTTCAACTTCTCCCGCATGAAAGCCATAAGCACGTTCCTGATCGCTTAGGCCGGTGAAGGCTGCGCCCGCAGAGCCGAAGAGGCAGAATACCCGCAGGCCGAACTCCGCACGCAGATCGCGAGCCATCACGTCCACAAGCGAAGAATTGCCGCCATGCGTGTTGTACAGCACCAGCTTCTTAAATCCAGACGCAGCAAGACTGGACCCCAGATCGCGCACCACAGACATAAAGGTCGCTGCCGAAACCGAGAGCGTTCCAGGAAAGCCGATATGCTCGTTGCTTTTGCCATAGCAGATCGCGGGCAGCGCATAGACCTGCGCGTCCCGCGGCAGGCGAGCCAGCGCGGCTCCGAGAAGAATGCTGTTGATCAGGGTGTCAGTAGCCACCGGCAGATGCTGGCCGTGCTGTTCGATCGCCGCCGTGGGCAGCACCAGCAGAGTCGTGTCACGGGAGAGAGCATCGACCTGCTTCCAGGTGAGATAGGCGAAGTTGCGATTGTCGGGTATCCAGCTCTTCACGATACCGGGGCTCCCATGGAATGCCGCTCGAAGGTGGCCATCTTGCCCGGGTTCAGGAGGCCCTTGGTGTCGTACTTGTATTTGGCCAGCAGCTGAATGTTGTCGCTGCGATATCTGCCCCCGCCCTCGACATTGTTGACGTGCGGATTGGCAACGCTCACGCCGATCTCCCAGCAGTAGTTAATCATCTCGTTCAACCGCTCCTCGGTGGTAAAGCGAACGACAGGAATTGCCCCCGGGAAGACCACGCCCTGAGCATTTTTTATGAACTCGATGTGCAACAGGAACTCATCTCCGAACCTCTGCTTGAGTTGGGCAAATTGAGCGCGCGCATTCACCGCATCAAACCCGCATTGCAGATAGGTATAAGCGGGATCGAACTTCATGGCCCATAGCGTGGTGTGGTTCCAGGTGTAGTCGGAAAGCAAAGGGGTGGTGCGCAGCCCGTGGTAGGGCGCGGAGAAGGTAACCATGCCCCCCACTTCGCGGGCGGCGGTTTCAAGCTCGGTTCGCTGATGCTCGGCAATCAGGAAAAAGATCAGAGCCTTGCCTTCCGGCGCCAGGCTCCGCACCGGGCTGAAAAATGAAGGAATAGGCGATTCAAAGGGAGTGACCAGGCGCTTGGTCCAGGCTACGGACGCAGCAATGCGCTCGCTAAAGTCAAAAGCCCGATCGAAGGTGTCGAAGGCGACGACACATTGTCCCCAGTCAACGCTGGGCGTCAGGGCCAGCCAGATGCGCGTGATGACGCCATTCGTCCCCCAGGCGTGGAGGATTTCGTGAACAGCTTCGCCTTCATGATGGACCACTCGCGGTGGGTCTTCCATGGTGACCACATCGATAGCGCGGACGGTTCCAAAATCCCGCAGGACCCCGTGGGCGACCGACCCGATGCCTCCGGAGCCGCCAGCCAAAAAGCCCCCTACGGAAGCCTTGGCTATAGTCGACGGATAGCAACGCAACTCCCACCCCTGCTTGCGAGCTTCCCCCTCAAGCACGCCCAGGCGCACACCGGGCCGGCAAACGGCCACGCCATCCGCGCCGATCGATTCAATCTGATCCATGCGGGAGAGATCGAGCAGCACGCCACCGTGCAGGGGGACTGCCTGGCCGTAGTTCCCTGTCCCGGCGCCGCGCGCGGTCACGGGGATATCGTGCGCGTAGCAGTAGCGCAAGATTTCCCGGACTTCCTCGGCGTTCACCGGTTGCACAGCGATGTCTGCACTTTTGCCATCGAGTTGCTTGCGCAGAACGGGCGAGTACCAGTAGAAGTCGCGCGACAGCCGCAGCAACACCTGGGGAGCGGTCAAGACCCGCGCAGGATCGCCGACGATCGAGAGCAGGGACACTTCAAGCGGCGTTGTCATGCGGTCTCCTTGCGGGTGCCCCAGGTGGCAAATGCCGCCTGCATCCGCGGGTCATCAAACAGGGTGTTGCAGAGTTCACGCAGGAAGGGCCCGGTTACGACGCACTGCATATCGCTGCGCCTGTTAACCTCGGCGGCCGGAATCTGTATCTGGCGGCAATATCGATTGGCATCCTCGATCGTCGCGCCATAGACTACCCGGTCGAGCCCCGCCCACAGGGCATTGGCCATGCACATCGGACAAGGTTCGCAGGTGGAATAAAGTGTATATCCGCTCAGGGAATAACTCTTACGTTTTTTGCATGCCAGGCGCACGGTACGCAGCTCGGCGTGGGCGGACGGATCGTTTTCCGCAGCAACGGCATTGCGTCTCCGCATAAGGGTTTTGCCGCTTTGGCTGTCGACGATCAAGGCGCCGAAGGGCACCGGCTGGGGAGTACGAAAACTCAGCGCGGTGAATGCGACCAACGCTCTAAGGTGGGCTTCATCGGCTGAAGTAGCGTTCATGCGGAAGTTTAAAACATTTTTGCCGTGGGATGGGCGCGTGGTATACACGAACCCATATGTCTTCTTTGACGGAAATACAAGCGCGGGAACCCTGGGCAGCCGCGCAGGAAGCCTTCGGGCATGCGAACAGCAACGCGGGCAAAAATGTCTACCTGGCAATGGACCGGGAGCGGACGCTGGCAGAAGCGAAGGCGCTGCCCACTCGCTTTTCGCAGGCCTCGCAACGTCCGCTGCTATACGGCGTGCCGGTCGGGGTTAAGGACTGCTTTGACGTCGCCGGCTATCCCACCACCTGCGGCTCCCATTTTTATGCGGAGAAGAGCGGGATCGCCCGCACCGACTCGGCAGTGACGACGCGACTGTCGGAGGCGGGCGCCGTAATTATGGGCAAGACTCATCTTCATCAGCTTGCGTATGGAATTACGGGGCAGAACAGCGAGTACGGTGACTGCGTCCAACCCCGCGATGCAAAACTGATGACCGGCGGCTCATCGAGCGGCAGCGCTGCCAGCGTGCAGGAGGGCTCGGCGGTGGCTGCGATCGGCACGGATACCGGAGGGTCCATTCGCGTTCCAGCGGCGCTGTGCGGGCTGGCCGGCTATCGGTCGACTCTTGGCCTTGGCGGCGAGCAAATGTGGAATGGCGGCGTGCATCTTGCGGTGTCGTTTGACACGATCGGATGGCTCTTTCGCGACCTGCGCGATGGTCCCACGCTGGGCGCCGCGCTGTTCGGCTTGCCCTTGGTTGAGGCGCCGCAACGAGCCTCGATCGTGGCTGTGGGAGATTCGTTTCTCGAAGATTGCGAGCCGGCGGTGCTCAAGGTTTATCGCGACTGGCAGGAAAAGCTGCGCCGGAGCGGCGCCGACATCAGCACCTTCGAGCCTGATTTCTGGGCGGACTCGCGAGAGATCTTCCTCGGCATCCAGGGGCATGAATCGTCGGAGCTGCATCGCGGCAACTTTGAACACTTTGAAAAACCGATTGCCGAGCGGCTCGCCTGGGGCGCATCACTTTCCGCAGATCTGGTTGCGGACTTGCGCCGGCGTCATGCGGCATTTCGCGAACGGATCGATCATCTGTTCCAGGAGTTCGACTTTCTCATCCTGCCCTGTGCCCCAGTGAGCGCACTGGCGGCAGGCGTCGATCATACCGCCACGCGGCCGAAGATTCTGCGCTACACCACACCAGCCAGCCTCGCAGGTACGCCGGTGGTTGTGCTGACGGCGCCAGGGGGTGGCGTGCAGCTCGTGGGCGCGCGCGGCAACGATGCCGGCCTGCTTGCCTTCGCCGCCAGGTTAGGGAAAGCATCTTGACCTCCCGGATGGTGCGCACGCTCAGCGTGTGCCTAGCCGGCTTCTGTCTACTGCCGGCGAGCTGCCGCAAGCAGAGCCAACCCAGCGGGCTCACAACGGTGAAGCTGCAGACCGACTGGTACCCTCAGCCGGAGCACGGCGGCTTTTATGACGCACTGATCCGTGGCTACTACCGGGATGAGGGTTTGGACGTGACCATTCTTCCCGGCGGACCCTACACAAACGCTGACCAGCAACTGTCTCTCGGCGCGACGCAATTCGCCATGGGCTCCTCGGATCACGTACTGCAGGTCATCGGCAATGGCCTGCCCCTGGTGGCTGTGGGCGCAACCATGCAACATGACCCCCAGGCCCTGATGGTGCATGAGGATTCGCCCGTCCATAGCTTCAAAGATCTGGACGGCCGAACGGTCGCGATCCGGCTGGGTTTATCCACATGGTTCGACTTCCTGGTCAGGCAATATCAGCTCAAAAGTGTGAGGGTCATCCCGGCAACCTACAGCGTGGCCAATTTCCTGCAGGATCCGGCTTACATTCAGCAGGTGTTTGTGACCTCGGAACCGTTCTTCGCTCGCCAGGCGGGAGCGAAGGTCCGCACCCTGCTGATCAGCGGGGCGGGGTATGACCCTTATCGCGTGTTCGTGACATCGCGGCCCTATTTGCAGCAGCATCCGGAGGTGGTGGAGAAATTCGTGCGCGCTTCCCTACGAGGTTGGAGGGATTACCTGGTCCACCCGGAAGACATCAACGCGGAAATCGCGAAGCTTAATCCAGCGATGAGCGTGGCGCAGATGAAATTCAGCTACGAGGCCCTGCGCGATCAGCATTTCATTGCCGGGGACGCCCCCGACGGCGCGGATCTGGGCCGTTTCGACGCGGCACGCTGGACCAACATGTACCAGCAGCTTTTGCAACTGAAACTGATCCAGAATGCATTCGACCCGGCGACCGCGTATACGGTGCAGTTCGCGAACAAGTAGTTGCCTCACCCAGGGTCAGCTACAGACCCGGTGAATTGTGGTCAGGGGCAACCATGCGATTCTTCGCCACATAGATCCGGTAGCCTTTGAGTCCCGATTCGGCGGGCGGAAAGCTGCGGTCATCGTACAGGAAGTAATTGTTGGAAAGCTCCTGCCGGAACTGCGGCCACGTCTCCAGTTTGTGGTAACCGTCTTTGAGCGGAAAGAGTCCCGTGCCAACCACGATCACCTGCGGAGGGTTCTGCTGGAACTGCTGCCAGAACCGCTCGCGAAGGTCGTGGATCACTTGCACCTGGCCGGAGCCGAAGACGAGAAAGTCGTAGAAGAGACCGGTTGATTGCACCAGCCGCAAATCGTACAAGGTAGCGTCACAGTCCGCGGGCGTATCGAGGCACTGCACATGACCCGAGAGCTGTGATCCACCCAGGCGGGTGAGATCTCGGGCCAAAGAATCGGAAAAGCGGGGATCCCATACCTTGTGTATCCCGAGGTTTGCATATATCGGAGCCAGCACAACGGCAAAGGCGACTCCGCTTATCGCCAGCCAACGAACTTTCCCCTGCGCTCGCAGGCCGAGCACAATTTCCAGGCCGGCCCATAAAAACAGGAACGCCAACAGCGGGTAGCGGTGATAGGGAAAGGCCTTTCCCTGAGCGAGATAGCATGCAGCTCCAAAAGCCACGCCGACCAGCAGCAATTTCTCTTCCCAGGTACCCCAGTCCCGCTTGAGCAGGGCAATTGCCAACGCGATCAAGGTAATGGTTTTGAGCGATCCGGAGAGCATGAGCGCGACCACCTTGCCGGTGGAAAGACGTCCAACGGATTGGTAAAAGGGCAACTCGACATGCAGCAGATACCAAAACGCCCCCAGTGCATGTTTTGCGTCCAGGAAAGCCACAACTATGGCGAAGGGGAGGGCAAGCCCCAACAACGCAAAAAGGCAAGGCTTGAGGAGGGGCTCTCCCATGCGTTTCCAGCGCCATGCAGCCAAGAGTAAAAGCAGTAAAGCGAAGGGCAAAGGCATGGGCTTGATGGTGGAGGCAATCCCCGCACAGAGGCCGAACGCCAGCATGGGCCAGGCGCCGCGCTTGCGAAAAGAGCGGAAGAGGAAGGCATAAGCGCACAGAAGCAGTACGCTGATGATGAGATCGCGCTGCCCTTCTTGCCCGGCGCCGTCTTTACCGTGGAAAAGGATGAAGAGCGTTGCCGCGAAAACCCCGGCCAGCCAGTCATAGGGCCTGGCGATGACCACCATGGCCCAGGCAGCGATGACCACGAGCCCGATGTCAAACGCCCGCCATGCCGCCGAACCTCCGCCCAGCGAGTGCATGACACTCCAGTTCACCAGATATATGCCCGGCATATTGACTTCCAGAATGTCGCGGTAGGGCGCCATTCCGTGATCCATCAGAAAGCAAAGATAGTGCAGTTGTGCTGGATCATTGACCTGTTTCCAATGCGCAGTGCGAACCAGAAAAAAGCCGATGCAGGCGAGGAAATAGACCGTAAGCAGTATTCTCGGGCGGGCAAGTTCGCGAAGCCTGCCGAGAAATGGCGGTCCGGGGCGCGTAGTAGTCAGATTTCCAGTCGAACTCATGTACCGGCAAAAACCCTGTCAGGATCCAATCAAATTTCGTGTTCGCGAGCGATGCCTTGCACGAGCAAACAGTCCCCTGAGCAGTTCCGGAGAGCCGTTAACCCTGCTAGACGGGGTGCCAGAGAGTTTAGTTTACAGCCCAGGCCAGGCGGCTACTCCCGAAAATTGAATGACTTGCGGTTGGCAGCAAAGGGCGTGCCGGGGGCCAGGCGACCGACTGGAGTGAGCGGCGCGAGGTGATGCTGCGCGGGCTTCCAGCGGTGTGGAAGCAGTGTCAGGACCTGGTTTGGCAATGCGAGTCATAGCGGCCCGGCTTGCATGTCGAACCAGCCGAGTCATGCTAGTGTTCTTGTTGCATGGGTACAGCACGACGGAACGGAAGGCGCGACACCAAGGGGCCGGCAGAAGGCGATGGAGGAAGGCCCGTCGCAGTTGCAACCTCCTCATATGTAAACATCATCGAGGCCCTGCTGGAAAATGGATCGATGTCCCGGTCCGAGCTGGCGAACTCCATCGGACTGAGCCGTTCGGCCTTGACTGAGATGAGCCGGGTGCTGATTCAGCACCAGTTCGTCGAGGAGTCACCCTCGGTTCTGGATAAACAGGGGCGTGGCCGGCCTTCGATCATGCTGTCGCTGAATGCCCGGTATGGATATTTCGTGGGCGTGGGCCTCACCGAAGATCCTCCTCTCATGGCGCTGACGGATTGCCACGGAAACGTGCTGGCTGAGCATGAAATCGGCGCGGAAATGGAACCGGAAGCAGTGGCCGCGGGGATTGCCCAAGGCATACCCCATCTTACCCGCGCCTCCAACATTTCCAGGGAGAAGGTGCTGGGCATCGGAGTTGCGCTTTCCGGCCATGTCAACCATGCCAAAGGTATTTGCCTCCATTCCAACCTGCTTGGCTGGCACGACGTACCCATCGCGAGAATCATCGAGCGGGTGACCCGCATACCCACCTACATCGACAACGACGCCCATGCTGTGGCACTGGGCCAGAAGCTCTTCGGTATGGCGCGGGAGCTCAAGAGCTTCATGGTGATTATGCTGGGCAAGAAGATCGGCGGCGGCAGCTACATGCAGGGCCGCCTGTACCGAGGAAACACCGGGGCCGCCGGGGAGATTGGCCATTGCACCGTGGCGCCCGGGGGACCGCGTTGCGAATGCGGGAAAGAAGGCTGCGTGGATGTATTTGCCTCCAGTTCTGCCCTGCTGAGAAGGGCGGCCGAACTCGATCTGAAGGTGAAGGAGATCGGCCAACTGGAAGCCCTGGCGAGCGCTGGACAGGAAAAGGCAATCGAGCTGCTTCGTCACGCCGGCTCCGTTCTCGGGATCGCGGTCGCGAATTCGATCCAGATGAACAATCCCGAACTGGTGCTGTTTGCCGATTTGGTCGGTTTCGGCGACGGAGTTTTTGTCAACAGCGCGCGCCAGACCATCGAAGAGAACATCATGCCCCACCTGCTTTCGACCACGCGGCTCGAATTCCGCTCTGTAGAAATGGATTTTCTGGTGCGCGGGGCGGCCAGCATCGCCGCCCATCAGTTCCTCATCGAGCGCGCGGGATAGGGATCGAGCGTTCTCAATGGGGCACGCGAGAACTTGTCTCATATATGCGTCTGCGGCTTCTGGTTGGACCCTGAGCCCCGCTTCGAGGGCGGGTCTCATGCGCGGCCTCTCAGAAATTTGTCTATTTATGAGACCAGTTCTGGGCACCCGATAAGATAGGACTGGAGAAGCGTCCGGGCATGGGTGTGGCGGCAAAGAAGGATTCATTACGATCGCGGCTTGAGTACCAACCGCAGGAACTGGGCTTTGGGACCAGCGGGCGGCGGGGCAAGGTGGTAGACCTTACGCAGCTGGAGGTGTACCTCAACGCCCTGGCTGAGCTTGAATA
>JBARKD010000747.1:0-8831 GCA_049800615.1 Acidobacteriaceae bacterium
GCAATGGCATCCCCGGCACCGTGATGCCGGCCAACGGAACCAATGGGCAGGGTGTCGGCATGACCGACGAGGAAATCTGGCAGATCATCACCTATATCCGCAGCGTCGAGGTGAAGGCGGCGGCCAATTCCACAGGGAATGCAGCGCATGGCAAAGAACTTTTTTATGGCGACGCGAATTGTTCTCTGTGCCACATGGTCGAAGGCAGGGGTGGCCGTGTCGGACCGGAACTCACCGCTGTCGGAGGATCGCGCACCCGAGAAGCGATCATCGATTCAGTGCGCAATCCCAGCCGGCGCCTGGCCTGGGGACTTACCGAATCCACAAAAGAGTTTCCCCAAGAGTACGAAACCATCACCGTGGTGACAGCTGACGGAAAAAAAGTCAAAGGCGTGGCTTTGAACGAGGACAGTTTTACCGTGCAGATGATGGACTCCGGCGAACAAATCTATTTGCTCGAGAAAGACAAGCTGCGCTCCTTCCAGAAGAGCCGGGAGTCGTTGATGCCGCAGTACAATCCGGACATTTTGAGCGACAGAGATCTCGAAGACCTTGTGGCCTACCTGATCAGCGTGGGGGCGAAATGACGCCACGCGAATGCGAAATGATGGGAGGATATAGGAACAACATAACGACGCGATCGTGGAAGAGCGGCCCATTCAGGGCCGCGTTGTGGCCCCAAATAGAAATTGCCATCAGGCCCAGTAGCCGGTCGGGGCTAAAGCCCAATTCTCCCGATACAATCTTACGCGGCGCTGAAGCGCCGCTCTTCCACAGTTGCCCACGCGTTCCGCTGATCTTCTTCATCGCGCTGCTGTCGGGATTCTTCGCAAACCTGGCTAGTGCTCAGGTTACATTCGAGCGGCTGGTAAATTCCGCGAAAGAGCCGCAGAACTGGCTGACTTACTCTGGAGATTATTCCGGAAGGCGCTTCAGTTCGCTCAATCAGGTCAACACAGCAAATGTGCGCTCGCTGGCGGCGAAATGGGTATACCAGACGGGTGCCACTGGCAAGCTCGAAACCTCTGCGCTTGTTGTGGATGGCATTCTCTATGCCACGGCGCAAGACGACCGCGCGGTTGCCCTGGATGCACGCACGGGCCGGCCGATTTGGATGTATCAACATCAGCTTCCCGGAGATATCCGGCCATGCTGCGGACGGGTGAATCGCGGGCTTGCCATTTTGGGCGACAAAGTTTTTCTGGGAACGCTCGATGCCCACGTGATTGCCCTCGACACAAAAACCGGCAATGTAATTTGGGATGTCGTTGCCGCGGACTATCGCAACGGTTACAGCTTCACGGTTGCACCGCTGGCGGTGAAAAATCTTGTGGTGATTGGCGTTTCCGGCGGCGAATACGGCGTGCGCGGATTCATCGATGCCTACGACCCTGCGACCGGCGAGCGCAAGTGGCGCTTTTACACCGTGCCTGGCCCCGGCGAGCCAGGGCATGAGACGTGGGAGGGCGATTCATGGAAAGTCGGTGGCGCTCCCGCGTGGAACACTGGAACCTACGATGCGGCAACCAACCAGATTTTTTGGCCGACGGGGAATCCTTCGCCATCGAACCGCGGCGAGGGACGCGCCGGGGACAATCTCTACAGCAATTCGCTGCTCGCGTTGAATGCGGACACTGGAAAGATGAACTGGTATTTCCAGTTCACCCGGCACGATGAACATGACTGGGACGCCACGCAGGTGCCGGTAATGATCGACCTAGGAACGTCCGATGCTGGAGGCAAGCATCTGATCGCGCAAGCCAATCGCAACGGATTCTTTTACGTGATCGATCGTGTCACCGGCAAGCTGATCTCGGCCAACGCCTACGGCAAGACAACGTGGAGCGACAGCAAAGACTCCGAAGGCCGTCCGATCGCGAAGAAAGAAGCCTCGCCGACGCCCGAAGGGCACACCGTCTGTCCCGGCGCACTTGGGACGACAAACTTCATGGCGCCAACCTTCGATCCGCAGACCTCTCTTTTCTACGTAACGGCGCGCGACCAGTGCGATATCTTCAGCACCGCTCCGCAACCATACGAGGCCGGGCATGCCTACTATGGCAGCGCCTATTTTCCTTCGGAAGAAGCCAAGCCTTATCGGGGATTTCTCAAAGCAATCGACCCCGCGACCGGCGAGATCAAATGGAAGTTTGAGCACACATCGCCGACCTGGTCAGGCGTACTGTCGACGGCCGGCGGCCTGGTGTTTACCGGCGATGCAGAGGGAAATTTCATCGCTCTGGATGCCGCAATGGGCAAGCCGTTATGGCACTTCCAGATGGGTGGCGCAGTCTACGCCGCGCCTGTCGCCTTCGCGGTCGACGGCAAAGAATACCTGGCGATCGCTGCGGGTAGCGCCATCTACGCGTTTGGACTGCCGTAGGACACCAACATCAGAAATTGACAACAATCCCGGCTGAGAATCGCAGATTTTTTTCGCGAGTTGCGAGCCCTTGAAACAGGCTGCTACTGAAGACGCTTCCGTAGAACGAATTCAGATTGAGGCTGGTGTGGTACCAGTCCAGTTGTGCCACTCGTAGAGCGAAGCGGTGGGATAGTTTGTAGTCGACCCCGCCGCCGAGCGCCATCGTAAAGTCGTTATAAGCCGTCGCAGTCGTGGACACTGGAAATGATGTGCCTGTGAGAGTGCTCGCACCCAGGCTGGTTCGGTCCCAACCGAACAGGGCATGGACAAAAGGCGTTATTTTCTTCATCTTTCTGTAGGAAATCACCGGCCCCACCAGGATTGAGTACGAACTTCCTTTAGGCAGTCCCGACACAGTGCTCTGACTCTCCACGAAGATCGGCGAGCTGGGATAACCGCTAACGTCCGCTGCGACCGCGACCCAGGGGCCGAAGTTGTACTGCGCCTCCGCATTCCAGCCGTTGAAGTTTGATTTGACTCCAAAAGTATTCGGGAACTGGCGAAGATCCAGATCGAGGGCGATGCCAGTGAGCCTGCCGGCATCTTCGTGGAGCAGCGAGTACCCGCCAAATACCTGCACTTTGGGGGTGGAGTCTTGGGCAAAAGCAAAAGAACAAATCACGAAAATAAATGTAATTGTTGCGATAGCCGAGCGAGTCATTTCCACCTTCTTCCTTTTTGAGATTACCCATCCACGCCTTGTCCTGCAAATCGCAGGAAAATTCGCCTGCTCAACTCAACCGGTCGACGAAGATGAGAATCGGAAGCGGCGTCGGCGGGTTGCACCTTTCTGGAGCAAACGTGCATAAAGGTCCGTGCGCGCTCGGAAAAGTAAGCGCCCGGAGCCATGCCTTCATCGAGCGGCTGCAGCCCCAGGGGTAAGAGAACATTAGAGCGAGAATCCCTAAAAGTTGCACATGCACGCCACTTTTTCGGAAAACCTCTGGAGGTATCGCGAAGACAAAGTCCGCAAAAAGATACAAAACTTTGACACCTTTGTGACATACGCCCATTTCGCTGGGACGTACGCTTCCTGAACACGGTAGTTCAATCGAATGAATACTTTCGCGGAGAAAAAAAATGGGAAAACTCACCAGCAATAATGAACTGGCTGGCAGCCGGCGCTCGTTCCTGAAGAAGAGCCTCGTCACCGGCGCCGCCGCTACTGTAGGAGCCGGAATTCTGAGCAATGGGTTGGGAACACTGGCTCACGCCAGCACCAGCAACGCTCCGATCAGCAACGGCGACATTGCGATCCTGCGGTTTCTGGCCGCTGCCGAAATTCTCGAAACTGACTTGTGGCTGCAGTATGCGGAACTCGGAGGAGTCACTGCGGGCACTCAAAATCCCTATCAGCTTGCACTTCAACAGCTCGATGGCGATGGTTCGCAATACATCACCAGCAATACTCTTGATGAAATGACGCACGCAAACTTTCTCAATGCCTATTTGAGATCCAAGGGCGCGACGCCCGTCAATTTCGACAGGTTCCGCACTTTGCCAAGCAGCCAGGCTACCGGAGCGAAGCAAATCGGACGGCTTACAAACCTCATGGAACTCACCGTGGATACGAGTTGGTACGTTCGCTATCGCAGCCAAAAAAGCCCTGATTTCGGAGCCACTTTCCCACAGGCGGTCACCATTACCGACAAACCAGCCATTCCCAGAACCAATGCCGATTTCGGTCCCCCGAAACACATCCAGGCAATTGCTGATACAGCCGCCTTTCACTTTGGGACGATAGAGCAGGGTGGCAGCACCCTTTACTCAGCCATGGCACAGAAGGCCAACAATGTGGAAGTCTTGCGCATCGTGGTCAGCATCGGCGGAGATGAGGTCGCTCACTTCCTGGAATGGGTGGACTTTGCCGGCAATGGAGCATCTGCCCCATTGGCTCCTTTGACTGATCCCGTCACCGGATTACACATTCCAAACCTCAATGCCTCAGGCTCACCTCTCACCCAAACCAATCTGATCTTCCCGGTCCCCTGTGAATTCATCGACCCGTCCCTGCCACGATGCGCTGTGATTCGTCCCACGGATCCAGATGGAATTGCGGCGGGAGTAGTTCAGTTCCTGACGGATATGGGACTCTTCACCGGGCAGTCAGTCGAGTTTTTTGACAAGATGAATGAGCTGGCAGCGGCCGCGGACGCGGCCCAACGCGGTTTCTGACCTTGGCAGTCTCCTTGATCCACGGAGGCGCTGTGCTTCGGGCGGTGGGCACAGCGCCTTTTTGCTTTTGGGAAACGCCGAAAAGCGCCAGTCCCAAAGATTCCGAAGGAAAAGCCATGTCCGGCAGTGTCAGGGCTGGCGTTCAGGATCGATGATTTGGTCGAGATAGATCCAGAGCACGCGCGCAAAAAGCGTGATGGTGGGAGCGAGTGGCAGGAATAGCACGACGGCCCAGATGACATCTTTCGTGATCCACCAGCCGGTGATGGACCACAACAGTGCCGCAAGCAGCGCGACGATCGTCAGCGCCAGAGCGTAGCTGATATACATGGCCCCGAGAAAGTAGCCCGGCTCGCGATCAAACTTCAGATCGCAGGCGGGGCAGCGCTCATGCATCTTGGGAAACCCGCGAAAGATGGAATAACGAAAAATGCTTCCCATCCGGCAGCGGGGACATCGCTGGCGAAGAATATCTCCGACGGTCGAGAGCTTCGTGGAGGTTCGCATTCATCTCCGAATGATTGGAGATTTCCAAGTTAACAGATCAAGAAGGTTGCATTCTCGGCACCCACTTTCGTGCCGGTTGACGAGCGCGCGGATTTCGTAATAATCTGCGATTACACCGGAAAGGAGGTGGTCGAATGACAAGTTCTGATTGTAGTGGCAGTTGTGGGAGTCTAAGACCAGGTGAGGTGGCTGAGACTTAGAGCTGGTTGCTCTAAGCGGGGCTCGGGGCGACTGTTGCATGAACTACGCGCCTTGAGCTACAGCCCGCACACTAGCCGGTGATTACGGATGCAGGCATCGCGTTGGTCGCGCGAAGGCCTTCATCCTTGGGCTTCGGCCCGACCCGGGAGTTGCCGTGAGAGGCCACGTAGAGTGACCACCTCTTGGTCAATCCCAAACAGTCCACCGGACGGCCCGCAGGTTTAGACCTGCGGGCCGTTTGTCGTTTGCTGCCAATCCAGCTTTGTTGGATTTGGCTTCAGAAATGAAAACCGAGCTGAGCCGTCAGCGCACGCGGCGTCACATAGTGCGTGCCGCTGAAGGTGGAAAGGAAGTTGTAGAGCGCATACTTGTTAGTCACATTGATCGCAGTTAGGGTGAGACTCCATTTGTAACGTTCGCCTTTGAACAGGTTGTCGTGACCGACCGCAATATCGAACAGGTTGCGAGGTGCAATACGCGGTGGATTGTGATCGTCATTTTCGGTTCCCGGCGCCGGTATCTGGAGAAGCGACGACCCGTATTGTGACGCTGGGCAAAGGTTAGTACCCAGGCTCGAACTGATGGGAGTGCCAACCGGATTTCCCGGGGTAGGCAGCGCTGGGTGAACCGAGCCACAGAACAGTCCCGATTCAAACTGCTGATCCGCGCTTAATCCCGACGTATCCACGACCGTGTCTGTGCCCGCCGGGCCATTTGCACAGTTCCCCCCGGCGCACGGCGCTGGGCCGGCTACCAGGCCGCTGTCGTACCGCCAGTTGAAACCGAGCCACGGGCCGACTTTCCACGGCTGGTACTGCATGTGAGCCGTGAGGTTGAACTTTTCATCATGATCGATACGAAACGGCCCGGAGGCAGAGGGAACCGCACCAGCCCCGCCGATCTGGGGCGTAAAAAAGCGGGCGGCCACACTGGAGAACACCATGAGCGCAGAGAAACCGTGAAGGTTCGGCACACTGACACGGCTCGCGTACCCAGGAATCTTCGAGCGATCCCATTCGATCGGGAAAGTGATGGGTGTCGCGCCCAGAACGCTGAAGTCATAAGCGTTGTGTGTGTACTTCCAGATGTATTCGCCGGAAAAGACAAGGTATTTCCCGAAAGCCTGCTGCAGCCCAGCGTGAAATTCATTGCGCCAGCCTGGACTGAACGGAGTAATGTTCGACCCGGTGCAAAGTAGAAGTGGATTTAGTACGGGATTGGCGCATCCTTGGTTTGAAAGCACCAGGTTCTCATTGAAAGGAGTTTCCATCGTTCGCGCATACGAAACGCGAAGAACGGTGTTGGTGCGCTTAACGTTATACGCAACACCCAGGCGAGGTTCGGCTTCCCGGTGTGTCGTGAGTCCGTTGTAGAAATCACCGCGCAGTCCCAGATTTAAGGCCCAGTTTCCTTTGATGATCGAATCCTGGACATAAAGAGCGAGTTCCTTGACATCCGTGTGACCGTTAAACGTGTAGAGTCCGGCCGTGGATGTCGGGCAGCCGTCAGCCAGAGATGGAGTTGGACGGGTCAGGTCATAGCAGCCGAGCAAGGGGTTAAAGTTGGCATTTGCGGTAAACGGTGCCGGGTAGAGGCTTTGGTTGGTCGTCAGCGCAGTTGGGCACAACGATGGGTTGTTGACCCCGGGGTTGCCAACGAACACCGGGACACCATTAGCGTCCAGACACGGCGCGTTCAGCGACGGGTCGACGATGCCGAAAGGGTCCTTCTCGTCAAGAAACGTCTGTCCGTAGGTAGCCCCCACTTTAAGATTGTGAATTCCCTTTACGTAAGAGATATCCGAGCGCAGCCCCGCATTTAAGAGCGTGCGTCTCTGGCTCACGGTTTCGCTCTGAAGACCCGGCGCTCCTAGGTCAGCGAAAGGGTTAGCGCTGGGATAGTAGTTGTATCCATCCCGCCGGACAAACGCGCCCAAAGTGTACACCGTTGTTGGGCTGATCAATCGAGTCCAGCTGGGCGCGATGTTGAAGGTCTTGATCTGGGAGCGCTGGTCGGCGGGGCCTGCGACATCGCCGTTGGGATCAAGGCCGCCGTTGGCTACAACCACTCCGTTCCACGGGGTCGCCAGTTGAGAGTCGTAAGAATTCGGCGTTTGGAACCACGAACGGGTGAATCCCAAATTCAAGTGCAGCGAATCAGCGGTCGAGAGCTGATAATCCACGCGATCGAACAGATTTTCTTCGTTGCCCTTGTCGTGCATTACGACAAACTCCGGAGGGTCAAGGAACCGGCCGCTGTTTAGGCCACCGACAGAGATAAAGTTCCCCCACTTTGCTCCCCCGTAAGCGAGGTCGCCTTGTACGTTGGATGTTCCAAATGCCCCGTATGAAGCGCTTAAGCTGCCATGAGGTGTGGTTACGCCCTGGCCCGAGCGCGTGGTCGCGACGATCACGACACTGGTCTTGCCTCCGTATTCCGCGGGCGGCGCGCCCGAGATCACTTCCATGGACTCAATCGATTCCAGTGGAATTTGGTTCGAGAACACTTTGCTTTGCTGGTCCGTAATCGGCTGGCCGTCGACGGAAAACGAATTTTCCGCGTGGTCGCCAAGTCCGTGGAACAGGCCGTTGGAATCGGCTGCGATTCCAGGAGTAGAGAGAGTAACCAGCGAACTGACAGACGACGACGCGCTCTCTAAAGGAAGCTTGTCGAACAACTGCTTGTCGACATCGGTGTGAAAAGTGGGATCATTCTCCACCAAATCGCCACCTGCCTCCACCGTTACGCTCTCGGAGGAACCGGCCACCTTAAGGCTGATCTTGACCTCCAGAGGTACAACGGACCGGACCTCAACGTCCTGAGCGTAAGGCGCAAAACCGGCACCTGTGACGCTTAAATGGTAGGGATTGAATGGGACGTTAGGAACACTGAATCTTCCCGAACTATCCGTTGTGGCCGATCGGTCAAAGTGGCTGACGGGATTATGAATTTCGACAAGCGCGTTCGCAACCACAGCGCCGGATGGATCCACCACAGTGCCGCTGATGGATGCGGAGTTGGACTGAGCAACCGCATCAAGCCCGATAGCCAGGCAGAAAACCACCACAAAAGCCGCGTGAAGCGACCTCTTGTAAGAAGCCAGCATGAATTCCTCCAGAAAAAATAATCCGTGTAAAGATCAAAGATCGAAGAAACGGTTCATGAATAGGAACCGAGCTTGTTTGGGGATCAGGATCCGATCTTTAGACGGCAGGAGGCGGGCGGACACACAATGCGAAGGCTATGAGTCGTTGCTTAGTCGCGGTTGGGAGCAACCGCAACGCGAAGATGGTGTGGAATACCGGTTTCGGAGCGGAAGAGATGCTTGTGAACACCGCGGAGTGCGCGGTGACACAAACCTGGCAGGCAGAAGCCTCATTCTGACTCGAATGGTGATGCGTAATCAGCGCGATTGCGGACCAAAGCGTCAGCAATAAACACAGACACGCCGCACCTTTAGAGATCGACCGCATGGCTGAAAGGCACTAGAAACCGATCACTACGAATCTACACCGGAACAAGA
>JBARKD010000748.1:0-3392 GCA_049800615.1 Acidobacteriaceae bacterium
GTGCAGCCGGGTTACGTCATGGTCGGCGGCCAACGGCTGAATGCTGTGGTGACCTTGTGGGCCGCGGGCGTGCAGGCCTCACCCTTGGGCAAGGCCTTGGGTTTCCCTACAGATAAGCGGGGCTGCGTCATTGTCGATCGCTACCTTAACCCTCCCGCTCACCCGGAGATTTTTGTGTGCGGCGACCTCTCCCACGTCGAAGAGGACGGCCGCCAGGTACCCGGCGTCGCTCAGCCTGCCATGCAAATGGGCCGGCACGCCGCCGAGATGATTGAACAGGACATAGCCGGCAAGTCGCGTACGCCATTCCATTATTTCGATAAGGGAGATATGGCCACCATCGGCCGCCATGCCGCCGTGGCCAATGTGCGTTGGCCATTCAAAGCGCACTGGCAGGGTACGCTGGCCTGGCTTTCCTGGGTCTCCGTCCACCTGTTTTTTCTCGTGGGCTTTCGTAATCGCCTGTCCGTATTCTTTTCCTGGGCCTGGACTTACCTGACTTTCAATCGGGGCGCGCGGCTGATTACCGGAAGCCCGCTGCTTCCAGGCTGGGGTTCGCAGCCGGGCATCCGCCCGCAGCTCACGAAAGCGCCGATGGACCTTACCTCGCCCATTCCGCCCCAGCCACATCTTGAGGAGCCCAGGGCAGTGGTTGTGAAATAAGCTCACGCAAAAAGGAAACCCCCACATTGCCGCGGGGGCTCCGATGCGTTCCTGACAGGTCTTCGCAGACCCGTACCGCCGGGGGCGGGTTGAGGTTTAGACCGGCACCGCCTGGGTCGTATTCACATTTACGTGGGTAAGCCAGCCGAAGCGATCCGGCCGAAGCCCGTGCGCGGTACCGAGGAACTCCTCCGAGAGCTGCTTGGTAATGGGGCCCATGTTGCCATCGGCGATCTGAATGCGATCGACCGAGCGGATGGCGTGTACCTCGGCGGCGGTCCCGGTGAAGAATGCCTCGTCCGCGATGTAAAGCAGCTCGCGCGGCATGGCCTGTTCGACCACCGGAATTCCCAGGTGGCGCGCCAGGGTCAGAATGGAGTCGCGCGTAATCCCGGAAAGCACCGAATTGGCCAGGGGCGTGGTGTAGATCACGCCGTTCCGCACCACAAACAAGTTCTCCCCAGAACCCTCCGAGAGATTACCGAACACGTCGAGCGCAATGCCTTCGGAAAAGCCATTGCTGTCGGCTTCCATGCGGATAAGCTGCGAATTCAAATAGTTGCCCCCGGCTTTCGCCAGCGCAGGCACGGTGTTGGGAGCCATCCGGCTCCACGAGGAGATGCACACATCCGCGCCTTCATCTCCAGGCACATACTTGCCCCAGGAATAGTTGGCGATGAACACCTCGGTGGGGGTGCCCTTGGGGCTCACGCCCATCTCTCCGTAGCCGCGTAGCGCGATCGGCCGGATGTAGCAGGGCGCGACACCATTGCTTTCGACCAGCGAAATCACGGCGTTGCTCAGTTGCTCCAGGGAGTAGGGCAGAGGCATGCGATAAATCTTGGCCGAATCCAGCAGGCGCTGCATGTGCTCGGGGAGCCGGAAAATGGCCGCTCCCTGCGGCTGTGCATAACAACGAATTCCTTCAAACACCGACGAACCATAATGCACGACGTGGCTCATCACATGGATTTGGGCCTTCTCCCAGGGAATGAGATTCCCGTTGTGCCAGATTTTGGCGGTCGGCTGGATAGGCATGAACAACACTCCCTTCGAGTGAAGCTTCGATTATAACTGGATTGCATGTACTCGCCGGCGAGCCTGGCCATTCATACGTTGCAGTCGAATTACGTCCGGTTCTCCGTGCTTGCAGTGAGTTCCATCTTCTTTCTGGTCGATCCCTTTGCCGCTATTCCGGCCTTTCTCGCCATCACCGCCGGCGCCGACCGCAAGCGCCAGCAACGCATGGCGAAACGAGGAGCGCTCACTTGCCTCATCGTGCTGATGACCTTCGCCCTCGCCGGAAAGCTGATCTTCCGAATGTTCGGAATTACGCTGCCCGCTTTCGAAATCGCCGGCGGAGTCATCCTTTTACTTATCGGCATCGACATGATCGAAGCGCGCCGATCTCCGACCCAGGAATCAAGCGATGAAACTGCGGAAGCCACTGCCAAGGACGATGCGGGTATCGTGCCCTTGGGTATTCCCATGCTGGCCGGCCCAGGCGCTATTTCGAGCGTGATGATCCTGGTGGGTCAGGCCCTCAAGCCATGGGAGCTGTCCGTGGTCTTGGGAGCCATTGCCCTGACTGCGGGGCTCAGCTATCTCATCCTCAACGGAGCCAATCGTGTCCGCCGCATCATGGGCGAATCGGGTATCCGCATCCTCGTCCGCATCATGGGGCTTTTACTGGTCGCCTTGGCTGTGCAGTTCTTCATCAACGGCCTGACGGACCTGGGCGTGATTGCGAAATTCGAGTAGCGCGTCATGCCCTTTGCGATCTGGGTTTTCAACATGCCGCCGGCCTTTTCAACAAGCCACGCCCTTGCGGTCGTCCGGCAAGCTTGGTAGTCTCACTGAGGTTGTTGAGAACGCAAATGACCTTCGAAGGAATTTTGCAAAATTCAACAACTTGTAGTAATCTTAAAAAGTTGTCAGCAGTACGCAGTGGTCACCGACACGCTTCGCGGTAAGGAAAGTTAACTTACCCGGTAGTACTGAGCGGAGCGACAGTTGTTCGACGGGCAAAATCAGCCCATACCGATCACCTGAAGGGCGCAAGTTTTGTAGCCGGCTTCAACCAGCCGGATCGCCCGATTGTGCAGGAAGCGGTAGCGAAGGTAAGGCCTTCCAGAGCGAACAATCCATTGCACGGCGAGGGGGATATTACCTCTCATGGGCAAAATGCCCACCAAAATGTCGTCCGGTAAATCCGGGCATTTTGGGTCGATCTTTAAAAGTTTAGTGCTGCAAAAGGCGCCCAGCCGGGCCGAGTCACACCGGAATTCCTTGAAAAGGTTCCGATTGACAGGGCCAGCGAGATTCAGATAGTCTCGGTCGGTGCGCTCAAAATACGGCAAGGCCGTATGGATGCAGCGCAACAAGTTCGAGGACGCGCAGCTCGGCTGCGTATTCCTTGATCCAAAGCGGCCCGCTCAGGCGGTCACCGGCAAGGATCTTTGACAATCAGGTTGAACATGCCAGTCGTGAGAAACGATGAAGTTTTGGTTTGATCATTCTCACAATGTAATGTCTCGCGGAACTTTCGAGCTTCTGCGAGACTTGGTTCCTCTTCCCGGACCTCCGTCCTGGGAACGAGGACCATCAGGTTTCAAACGAGAGTTTGATCCTGGCTCAGAATCAACGCTGGCGGCGTGCCTAACACATGCAAGTCGAACGAGAAAGTGGAGCAATCCATGAGTAAAGTGGCGCACGGGTGAGTAACACGT
>JBARKD010000749.1:0-1998 GCA_049800615.1 Acidobacteriaceae bacterium
CAGCGATTCCATCCGCATTCCCTCACATCCCCCCCGTCGCACCTGCCCCCAAGCCTACGGTTCTGGCGAAGAAATGGGATGTGTTCATTTCCCATGCAAGCGAGGATAAGAATGCGATAGCCCGGCCACTGGCGGAGACTTTCCGGGCACGTGGCCTTGAAGTCTGGTACGACGAGTACACCCTCCGTGTTGGCGACAGCCTCAGAAAGTCCATTGACGCCGGGCTGGCAGGTTGCAAGTTTGGCGTCGTGATCTTGAGCCCATTTTTCTTCAACAAGCACTGGCCCGAGCAGGAGCTTAACGGTCTGGCAAACCGGGAAGTTCATCGCAAGAAAGTCATACTGCCGGTCTGGCATAACGTCGGCCATGACGAGGTATCGGCGTTCTCACCTACCCTGGCCGACCGGGTCGGAGTTTCGACGAGCAGAGGCCTTGAACATGTGGTGGACGAGCTGATCAAGGCGATGGGATAGCAATTTACAGAGCAGAGCCATTTGGCGTCCGATTCAGCACCCCCATCGATTTCCCACAACCCAATGCCGTGCAATTAGCAAAGGTTGGATCAGTAATGATAAGTCGGCCAGTGTCCATGAATTTCTCCGCTCCACCAACCTCTACGGCCCTGTTCCTGCCCGCAACGCCCGCCCGAAGAACCTGTGCCAAAGCAATCTCTGCGCTTCACGTTGATGCAAGAAAACCAAGCCTGCTGAGGCAACTCCGTCCCTGGCGCATGGCAAATCGCCACGGTTCATCCAGACATGGTCACTCCTGACCACCGCAGCCGCAAGGGACAGCTTCAGTTCTCGTATTTCTTACAGTGATGCTCAAGCAACACATGCAGCGGACGCCCAATTGATCCCTGCACCGTTGGTGCAAACTCCGACGCACAGCCACAGTTCACACAGCAAAGTGAGTGACGAGTATCGGAATATCTTTTGCGAACTACGTCCTCCGGCAACTTGTCGTCCTCGATGAACATGATGCCATTCTAGGCTGTTGCGAGAACGTTGTCAGAACAGCTACAGTTGACGCGGAATGGTATTGAACATGCGGCCTAGGAGCCAACCATGACCTACCGACGGACGGGACAGGGGCGTCGAGGCGTTGGCGCCGGAAATAGTTTAAGACCGGTTTCACAATACGCAGATTTCATCACAGACTGCCGGTTGCCTATCGATCCGCCGCGATTCGGCCTGCGATCATCCGGAACTCGAGTGAGCCAGTTCGCGATTTTCGCAACCGGCGCACGCAGTAACGAGGTCTGATAACATTTGCTATCCTTCTCGAATCACCTACTTGCTGCACAAATAATGGCTTAAAAATGTCTGATAAGAAGTCTTCTGTCAAGTGAACCGGGAAAAGCTCCGAGACTCGCCGCTGACTCGGGAGCTTTCGGGTGCGGTTCAGCAGCTTCGCAGCTTCTCATACGTGGAAGGGCCAAATATTGCTCACCGATACATTGGCCTCCTCAGGAGGTCTGTGTAATGTCAAAAGATCCGACCGGCTCGGCCGCGAATAGCCTGATCCACTGGGCAAAGAAGGGGTCCTCAAAGCGCATTCGTATGCCGTTGCCGGATTCCTCTTCGCGCAGGATGTTCCGATCGATCAGAGCTCCGAGGGACCTTCGCACCGTTGATGGACCTTTACCCAGGGAACGAACAACCTTCATCGATTGAAGATTCACACCGCGCTGCTGAACGACTGCCAGCAGAGTTCGTTGCTGAATGGAAGTCAGCGCCGTCCAAAGCTGCGTGTAGAACGGATCATATTGCCGGACCAGGAGTTCGAGCGCCTGCCTGACTACTACCTCTGTCAGAACTGTGGACTTGACGGAAACGTGGTCGCGAAGTTGGTCCCAGCAACTGTGAGCCAGCATCTGAACGTTGTATGGGACATCCTCAGCCAGGTCAAGGACAAGGGTAATCGCCGAAGGATTCTGCACCTTGAACCCGCTCTCAATAAACTTCGTTCGGAGGAAGGCTTCAAAATCGGGCTTGG
>JBARKD010000750.1:0-11321 GCA_049800615.1 Acidobacteriaceae bacterium
GAAGAGCAGTGGCATCCCACCCTTCGCAAAGTACGCGAAGGATGGGGCACCCGATCCTTGGTCGCTGGGCACGAAATACAGTTATCTACGACGCCACCCCGGTTTAAATGACCCGGAGGGCTTAAAAGCCCCGCCCCTTCAAAACAAAAGAGTCACAGGTTCTGTGCTGCAGACACGAAAGCCCCCGGAGCTAGCTCTGGGGGCTTTCGGCGAAGCGAACCGAGCGAGACAATGCTACTTGGCCAATGCAGACTCCAGCGCCGCGCGGGAGATATTTGCCTCGTCGGGGAAATAGGCGTTGGCGATGTACTCCTGCAGCATCCGATGGGTGTTGAAGAAGGAGCCGTTGAGCGCAATAGTGGACCGCATTACGGTACGCCACTGTTCCGGGTCACCATAGTAAAGGGGCAGGATAGTAGATTCGAGCCGGTCATACAGACTGGCCACTTCGTGCTCAGCTGTATCACTATCCGGTATCGCCCAACCGGTGACGCCTTCAATCCATCCCTCGATCCACCAACCGTCAAGGACGCTCAGGCTGGGAACGCCGTTGAGCGCGGCCTTCATGCCGCTGGTCCCGGAAGCTTCGAAGGGGCGCCGCGGTGTGTTAAGCCAGAGATCGACGCCCGACGTCAGCATCGACGCGAGCTTCCACTCATAATTTTCGAGATAGACGATCTTGAGCGCATCTGACTCAAGCCGTGCAGCCACCCGGAAGATTTCCTGGATTAGCTTTTTTCCCGGTTCATCGTGAGGATGAGCTTTACCGCTAAAGAGAATTTGCAACCCGCCAAATTTCTCCGCGCAACGAACCAGGCGCGCCGGGTTTGAGAGCAAGAGGTCGGCACGTTTGTAGGTGGCCACGCGGCGGGCAAATCCGATAGTGAAGACATTACTGCGCAGCGTGATCCCGGTTCTCTCGGCAACCGCATCAATGAGCGCACGCTTGGACTGAGCGTGCGCCTTTTCGATTTCGCGCAAGGGAAGGTCGATGGCGTAGCGAAACTGGAAATTGTCTTTGCGCCAGCGGGGGATGCGGGAATCAAAGAGGGTCTGCATGGGCGGTGCGGCCCAGGTGGCTGCGTGGACCCCGTTGGTGATGGCGTCGATGGAGTAATCGGGGAACATCTCGCGGGAGATTTTGCCGTGCTGCAGGGCGACACCATTGACGAAGCGCGAGGAGGTCAGGGCAACATACGTCATGTTGAGCATTCCATCGTGGACGCCCCCCATGCGCTCAAGGAGGTTCGCGAGCTTCGCCCCCAGAATGCGATGAGTTTGCTCAAGGGAGAAGCGGTCATGACCGGCGGGAACCGGAGTGTGGGTGGTAAACACGCAACGATTGCGCACGGCCTGGGTGTCGCGCTGGCACAGCGGGCGCCCCAGATCACCGCCCAACTGGAACTCCATCAGCCCGACGGTTAGCAGCGCGGCGTGACCTTCATTCATGTGATAGACGGCCACTTCGTAGTCGAGGGCCTCAAGCATGCGCACGCCGCCGATTCCCAGAACTGCTTCCTGGCGCAGCCGATAATCTGTGTCTCCACCATAGAGGTGATCCGTCAGCCGGCGATCGCGGGGATCATTCTGCGGTACATCTGTATCGAGCAGATAGATCGGGATGGTGTGCCCGCTGACACCTTCCAGGTCATAGCGCCAGGCACGGACGAGGACCGGGCGGCCTTCAATGATCACCTCGACAATCGCGTCTTCGAGAGTGAGCAGCTTTTCAATGGGCCAGAGTTGATCTTCCGCGGTCTGGAGACCCCGCCCGTCAAGATGCTGGTGGAAATATCCTTTGCGATGGAGGAGAGTCACGGCGCACAGTCGCAGGCCCAGGTCGGCGGCGGAACGCATTGTGTCTCCCGCAAGCACGCCGAGCCCGCCGCTGTAGGTGGGCATTTCGGGCGTGATAGCGATCTCCATCGAGAAGTACGCTACGGTATCTCCCTGTTCGGAGAGGTTGATCGAGGAAAAATCGCGCTGCTGGTTTGAAAAATGCATTCTGCCCTATCTCCCTATTCCACGTGCACGCTTTTGCCCAAGCTTCTACCGGGATTTCGCCCGTTTAATGCGCTTTCCAGTTGTCGCGGTTGGTCGAAGTTTTCTTATTCTAAACATCGACCGACCGGCTTTTATCACGAATCGAACTGATACTTCCGTCGATTCTCCTAGTGCTTCTGTGGGAGCGCAATTTGCAAGTAGTAAGTTTCACCGAATGAAGTACCACGTCATGCGAGTTGGGAGTCGCCAGGACCAAAACGGGCGCGCACCTCATTAGTTACTTGACCCAGCTTGTTCCAGATTGTTTCGAGCCAATCCAGATGTTCCGGCTTCATGAGCACGGAACGGAGACAGGTGATTGTGCTGTGCTGGGCCTGATCGGGCCAGGATCCCTGAGGGAAAAAGGTGAGAGGCAGCTTAGCCAGCGCGAGGTGCAGGTCTGAGCGCGCCGCGGCAGCAAACACCCGCTCAGCAATGAGAGATGAGGCGGGGACGGACGGAAAACGAGCGGCCCAGACCACGATGTCGAGTTCCGGCGGGAAAGGAGCAAGCCACCGTTTGTCAGAGCAAATTTTTTCATGCATGCGTAACGCTGCTTCGCGGCTCCTGCGTAAACCATTCGCGAATTCCCCTTCTCTGATGAGCGGGAGGAGTTGCTGCGTTGCCCATAAAGCAACGGCGGAAGCCCCCGCGCGCGAGCACTCGAGGCTGATCTCACCCAAATGCAGATCTTCGGAAGTGAAATACGTGTAAGGCGAATCGTGCTTGTAAAAACGGCCCACGGCGGGATCGCGAAAGAGAATACAACCACATCCGTATGGCTGAAGCCCATGTTTATGGGGATCGACCACAATGGAATCAACCTGGGCCACACAGGCGAAGGCCTTAGCGGCTTCTTCTCCGAGCAGCGGCAGCGATAGAAGCGCGAAATATCCGCCGTAAGCAGCGTCGACGTGAATACGGAAAGGATATCGGTTGCGCAGGGCGAGGACTTTATGCAGGGGGTCGACGGCGCCCGTAGCCGTGGCGCCCAGAGTTACAACAACTGTGCCGACTCCGCCCTCCTGCAGTGAGGACTCAAGGGCTGTTATATCCATGCGTCCGGCGGAATCGGCGGGAACAGTGGCGAAAGGCAATCCCAGCACTGCGCTGATTCTGCGATGCGTGTAGTGCGCTTGCTCGGAAGCGAGAATACGCTTGCCTGGGGCTAACTGGCCGGCGACCCAGAGCGCCTCGAGATTGGCAAACGTGCCACCGCTGGTTAAGTGCCCCAGAAATTCGCTCCAGCCAAACATCGCGGCGATGGCGCGCACTGCCTCCACTTCCATTCGCGAACTGGTCCGGCCACCATCGAGAGCGTGATTGTTGGGATTAAGGATCATGGCGAGCGCATAGGCAGCGCGGGCCAGCGGGTGGGGCGGCTTGAGCATTTGGCCGGCATAGAGAGGGTGGAAGTAGGGATAGTTGTCGCCCATCCGCCGCGCTACCTCGGTCATCACCGCGGCCATGCTCTCCAGGGACGCCGCCGGCGAAGCGTATTCGGGCAAGTTGCGAAAGGATGCTTCGAACTGCGGAAGGGCCGCTGCCAGCAGCTTCAACGCTACGTCTTCAGACATTGCTTCTGCATTTTAAGGGGTTTTTCCTAATACCTGTGGTCTGGCGACACCGGTCATGTGCGGTCATTCTATAGACGCGAGCCGGGAGAAAGCGTTTGTCAGACGGCGTAGATCAGCCCCGATGATTTTTTACTTCTTACTCTCGGCCAAGGCTTCGAGAGCATCGCAAGCAGCTTTCAGCCCGTCTTCTTTGCGCAGTTGGCCAGCGATCCTGGCGGCCCGGCGGCGCGCGGAGGGCTTCTCGAGCAGGAGGTTGATTTTTTTGGCGGCAAGCTCAGCAGTGTAACGCTGGCGCCGGATGACTCTAGCCACGCCCAGGCGGCGCACGCGGCGAGCATTGTCGGGCTGATCGTGACTGTAGGGCATGACCAGCATGGGTCTGCCGGAAATCAGCGCCTGGGCCGTAGTGCCCACGCCCCCCTGATGGATGATGACCGCGGCGCGAGGGAAAATTTTGGAATAGGGAGCGTAGTTGGCTACGCAGACATTGGGCGGAACCTCGGCAGGAATATTGCGCGGGTCGGAGCCTACAAGGAGAACAGCACGTTGGCCGAGCATAGCGGCCGCCATTTTGCTCTGCGCGAAGAAGTCGCCTGCATCGAGAACTGCCGCGGAGCCGAGGGTAAAAACTAAAGGAGGAGGGCCATCTTCGAGAAATCGCTCCAGTTCCGGAGAAAGCTTGCGTTGGTCCGAATCGCCATCGTAAAACACGAAGCCAGTCACCTTGGTGACCTCGGGCCAGTCGGGCTGAGGTTCGCCTAACAACGGAGAGAACATCGCCAGAACGAGGTGGGGAGAGTGCTTGGCCTCAAAGATGGGATCGCGACCCCGGGCAAGTCCGAGCTCAGCGCGCAACTGATAGATCGGCTCCGGCCAGCTTCGCGTGACCCAGCGAGCGAAGCGTGCGATGACTCTTCCCATTCCGGGTAGAGCGGGTTGCAGCCGTGCCAGCATGGGATAGGGTGGTAAAACGGGCGCGTCATAGCGAGAAAAAAAGGAGAGGGGAGCCAGGACATGAGAGGCCCAAGGAATCCCGGTGACCTCGGCAACAAGCGGCGCCTGGTAGACCAATTCGCCGGCCAGCATAAGGTCAGCGCCCCCTTTATCTTCAACCGCGGCAAGCAGCTCGCGAAAGCTCTGGCGAATGGCGGGGAACAGGATCTCGCGTAACGTGCGTTCCGTTCCCTTGCGAATATCCATCAGCATGGCGACCAGCTGGTTGTCTTCCGGATCGAGGATGGGTCCGACGGGTGCAAATTCTAATCCGAGGGAAACGATTTTGGGCCGGAAGAGTTCCGGGACCGCCAGGACCGGAGCATGACCACGGCGGCGCAACTCGAGAGCGACGGCTATCAGCGGATGAATGTCACCAAGGGTACCGAAGCTGGAGAGGACGATGCGCATGCGCTGGTGGTTGCAGTGTAAATGGCAGCTACTGTGAAGACAGAAGCCAGCGCGATAGGCCGCTCACTTCAGAACCGCTGCTCGAATAAGCGGAAGCGGTGCTCGAGCTCGAACTGCAGGCGCGCCTTTTCGCTGGCGGTAAGCAGCGATGCGCAGGCCCCCGAAGGCTGCTCCTGGCCGAGCTGGGTGCGACAGGCGGCGCGCGGATGATCATAGTTTTCCCAAGGCCCGGACTTCTCCCACAGGCTGTCACCGGCGAGGAAACTGTGTTCCAGCGCGGTGCGAACCATTTGCTTGAATTCCGCATAGGTGAGCGGGTAAGCGAGCGCGGCACGCACATATTCGTGGGTGAGATTGATGCGCGAGACGCCTTCATCATCGGTGGAAAGGGCTACCGGCACATGGTAGCGACGATACATGGGTAGGGGGTGGTCCGTACCTTTTGTATTGAGGATTACGTCGTTGCTGGTGAGATTGATTTCCACCATCACTCTGTTGGTGGCCATCTCCTTGAGCAGATCGTAGGGATGATTTTCGCCCATGACATCGACGCCATGACCGATACGCTCAGCCTGCGCTACCTCGACAGCGGACCGGACGTGGAACCGCAGATCCTCCAGCGGAACCATTCCCGGCTCCAGTTCACCCGCGTGCAGGGTGATGTGCACTTTGGGATAGATCTTGTGGAGAGCAGCGACCATCTGCATTTGCTGTTGGTAGTTGGCGAGAGCGGCCCGCCAGTCTTCCGGCTGCACCATGTTGATGCCAACGATGAGCGGATCGGTATTGGCTAACTCGAAGCCGCAGACCAACTGGACAAAGACATCCTGGGGGGACAGGGCACGCAACACCTGATAGAGGAAGCGGACCTGGAGCTTGCAGGCAGGGTCTGCTCCCGCTGAATCGCAATGCTCCAGTTCGCGGCGGCGGCGTTCGCCATCGTCAAACTCGGCACGCTGCGCGGGCAGGAAGCGGGAAAGGCCCGCGTCCATCAATTGTTGATGGAGGCGCGCGAAGTCCGTGTGTTCCTCGATTGGACCCAAATCGCCGGCCAGAGCCGCTGTGGCCGGGCGGAAGTTGGGAGTATTCATGATTTCGAGGTACTGCTCGTTTTGCTCGGCCGCGCGCCGGGCGAGCTCATCGACCCAGTCACCCACGCGCTTGGGATCTTCCACCGCGAGGAAATGATCGAAAGATGCGAAGAAATGATCGTGACCCGAGTCGGCCGTCCTGGGCACGAAGGTTCGCATGGAGAAGATGTCAATGAGTTGGTCGTAGAGCTTTTGGTCGGTGAGCGCGCTGGCTGTGGGAACGCCTTGCTCGCCGCAGACAGGCTGTGGAGGCAAACTGCGGGTCATCGCCGCGGTCTTGTAAAGAGTCAAGGTTTTCGTGTTGACGCAGAGGTTATCTTCGGCCGCTACGCGAATGAAGGTTTCCGCGTACACCGCGCCTGCCAGATGCGTGTGCAGGTCGGCAGCTTTGGGCATGTCATGGAAGAAGGCATAGAGGGCAAGCGGCCCCTGGCGGCGGGCCTGCTCGAGGGCTTGCGCGGCGCGGGTTTCCCCTCTGGGCGGCTGGGCAAGGGCGAGGGACGACAGGGAGAACAGCAGCGCGGATACTGCGAGGCGGACGGAGACGCGAGATCGAAACATAGGGCGGCAAAAACTCAACACTTGAAGTTGTGACTGTGAGCGTTCAGTGTACGACAGCGAGTTTGCGGATGGAGACGCGATTGCTATACTGGGGCTTGTTGCTTGTGCGCAGTTGCTGACCTGGCCGGGCTTCCAGCTCGAGATCGCGGATTCAGACACAACGTGAGCGAAAGCAGCGCCCTTGGGTCCCCCGAGGCCAGATAGCTCAGTGGTAGAGCGCGGCCCTGAAAAGGCCGGCGTCGGCGGTTCGATCCCGTCTCTGGCCACCACATTATAAAAGACTTAGCGGCAACCACAGAGTTCAAGTTTTAGTCTCACGACCAATACACGACCATCGCTTACGCGAAGTGTTTTTGATCGTCCTCTTCCTGCATTTGCTCCGGCTTCTTCATCAGAGTCCAGATCACCTTCGCGGTGCTATTTGTCTTCATGATGTGCTCGCGGCCCAACTTGGCGTAACGCTCGGTCATCTTGATATTCGAGTGACCCAGAATCTTCGCAAGTTCGTAGAGATCACCGCCATTCATCATGTACCAGGACGCGAAGGTGTGGCGCAGATCGTGGAACCAGAAATTCTGAATCCTCGCTCGGACGAGCAGGTCATCAAAGCTCCCCTCCAGTCGCTGCCGTCCGCTCTTTTCGCCCCGGTTTGGCGGGAAGATCCGATCCTCATCGATCACCGCAGGATAGCGCCGAATTTCTGTGGTCAACTCCGACGGCATGGGGACGTATCGCACCTTGCCCTTCTTCAGCTTTTGCCCGAACCACCAACAATCCTTCGCTATACATCACGTCGGACCACCGGAGCCGGTGAATCTCAGAGGAGCGCATCCCGGTTGATACTGCGATCAACACAATAAGCCTCATCCGGAGATTCGTTTGATTAAGCTCTTTGGTGCCTTTCCGGTACATTCTCTCATCGAGCGCTTCCATCAGTCGGCCGAGTTCCTCCTCTGACAGGTAACGCTCTCTGGAATCGTCTGGACGCCTCACCTCGACAAGGTCAGCGGGATTCCGGTCGATGCCCGTCTCCTTCGACCAAATCGTTGATGCCTTCTCCATCATATGGTGCATGACGTTGAAGTGCCGCACAGCGGTATTGTCGGCCAGGCCCCGAATCGCGGTGAGATTCTCGTACCAACGCTGTACGGCTACGCCGTCAACCTCTCGTACAAACATCCGACCTAGTTCGGAATGAATCCCCTCCACGATAGACTTCTCGCGATCTGCCGAAGCCTTCCTGCATCCGTAGTGCGTCCAATAACAATCGATCAGATCAGACATGCGATAGTTGATCTCCTTCTTCACATCGAGGTGCCGGTTTTCGTCTCGCGTCGACAGTTTTTCCGTAGGACTTTGCGAGCCAAGTCGTAGCCCCCATGAATCCGCTTGGTCTTCTGCCGACCCTCCTCCCTCCAACGAACTTCATACAAACCTTCAGACAATTTCACAACGGACATAAATTGCTTCTCCTTTAGTCAATGGTTTTGATCGAGTGCTGCTCGATATAGCGCTCTAGCGCCTTCACATCGAACCGCAACGCTCGACCGACCTTGACGCAGGGAACCTCCCGCAACCTGGACTTCTTGTAGATCGTGTCCACTTCGAGACCCAGATATTGGGCGGCCTCCCTGACATTCAGGAGCCGCCTAGCAATAACTCCATGTGATACCACTTCATCCGCTTCTCTGCGAGTCATTTCTGATTCCCCTCAGTCGTCAGCCACCGGGCGGCGGAGCTAGCCGTCTGACTGGCCTGCCGACTGACCAAACTTAGTCCGAGAATGGGGCGAGATTAATACTTTTTCGGACCGACTTACGCCATCTGAGGCATAACCAAGAGACACAGTTTGTAGCGACGCAGCCACATTGGTTTGCCGCTTTGATCGTGGCCGGCGTGTGTTCGATGACTGGCTTGAGAAACGATCTTTGAGCGACCCCAGCTCCATCTTCGGTCCGAATCCCTGAAGACGCCCGCTCGGCGGGGCCTCCTCATTTACCAGCCGCTTCTACTGAAGTCCCTTGTTCTCTTACGTAGCCCGGACACTGCTTCGGGTCCTTACCGCCGCCCCGCGGACTGCGCGTGTTCTGCTTCGGCTACACAGCCGCCCTGCGGGTTTCGGGGCCCTCTGAAAATCTCCTGTAACCAACACAAGACATTTTTCAGCCATCCCGAAAATGCACACGCTTGCCTTGGGAGGCGGGCCCCTTGCATCGCTTCGCGTGGTGTGTCCCGGTCGAGTTAAAAGCCAAGGGACCAAAGGAGATTTCAGCCATGCCAACCACAAGTGGAGTCGTCCCAACGGAGACCAGTCTCACCAACCAGATCCTTCTCGGCGACTGC
The DNA here is from genome assembly GCA_049800615.1 of Acidobacteriaceae bacterium. Lineage (GTDB taxonomy): Bacteria > Acidobacteriota > Terriglobia > Terriglobales > Acidobacteriaceae > PALSA-350. The sequence continues at coordinate 9,020 of JBARKD010000750.1, forward strand.
GTCGAAGTGATGCGGCAGCTGCCCGCACAAAGCGTCGATTTCGTACTCACCGATCCTCCGTACCTCGTCAACTATCGCGACCGCGCTGGACGCACGATTCAGAATGACGCCGATGCGATCTGGCTCAAGCCTGCGATGAGAGAGACTTATCGCGTGCTCAAGCAAGACCGAGTCGCGATTATGTTCTACGGGTGGACGAAAGTCGATGTGTTCTTCGCGGCCTGGCGGGAGGCAGGCTTTCGACCTGTCGGACACATCGTGTTTCAGAAGACCTACAGTTCGAAGAGCCGGTTCCTTCGCTATCAGCATGAACAGGCATACCTGCTGGCGAAAGGAAGGCCACCCTTACCCGAACACCCGCTCTCTGATCTGATCGAGATGCCCTACAGCGGCAACAAGCTTCATCCCACTCAGAAACCCGTAGCTCCCCTAGCGGAGTTGGTTCGCAGCTTCGCTCTTCCCGACGAACTCGTACTGGATCCTTTCGCGGGAAGCGGGTCGACCTGCGCGGCAGCGCTACTGACGGGGCGCACGTATCTCGGTATTGAGCTCGATGCCGAGCACCACCAGGCAGCTTCCCGGCGGCTCGACCGAGTGCAACAGGGGATCGCAAAGCGTTCATCTCTCTAATCGTTCCCACGGAGCGGTGAGTCTATCCGCGTGCCCGCTGCGCCTCAAGGCGAAGCACGATGCCGGAGATCTGATCGTCGGGCCTTGACCCGCATCACGCCCGCAGTCGTCTTTCCCTCCATCGTGGGAATGCTTAATCTCCGCGCGTGCCCAGCGCGATCGACACTCGCTTCCGCTTGCCATCCCGGGCGATCCCCTTCACACTCAACTGAAGAAAAGCAGCCTCCAACCTCGATCTAGAGAAACCATCACCTTTTCTGACTTACGTGCGCCCTCTCGGAGCTGCTTCATTGCTCGTTTTACAACACTTCTTTTGTATGCCCAGAGCAAACGAGTGCGACTCCCTGCGACACCACAATCAATGTCCTAAAGATCGCCTTCCACCGGCTCGATTGTTGCCAGACTGCCGCTGGTCCCGATCGGACGGGCCCAATCGTTACTGGGTGGGATGGATCCTTATATATCCATATAGTCTTCAGCGGAGTTTCTTCCCGAGAGCCACTTCTCCCATATTGTTCCCTGCTTTCCCTCGGTCACTCGCTCGGCACTCTTCCCGCGCCCGGCGGCACTCGACCTTCTGCTTCGCCCTGCGGGCGCCCTCCGGGTCTGGGTTTCCCAAGAAGACTCTCCCTGCGGCTTCGACCCTGACGGGCGAGATTTTTCTCCGGAGCCTCCACAGAAAGACACGCCTTCGGCCTTGGGAGCGGGGCACCTCACGTCGCTTCGCGCAGGAGTGTCCCGAGGGCAACCCGGGAAAATCCAAACAGGAGAAATGACATGGCATTCTACGAAAACAAAATCACGCTGAAGGGCTTCCTCGGTAAGGATGCCGAGAACTTCGCCACCAAACAAGGCCGTACCTTTACGGTCCTCTCGCTCGCCACCAAGTCCAGCTACAAGGACAAGAAGACCAACGACTGGGTGAACCATACCGAATGGCATCGGATCATTGCCTTCGGCAAACCCGCCGATCACGCAAAGCACTTGAAGAAGGGTGACTACCTTGAAGTCGAAGGCGAGCTGCGCAGCACCGAGCTCAACGTCGAGGTCGGGGAAGGCAAGATGAAGACGTCGGTCAAGCAACGTAGTTGGGAGATACGCGCCAGCATCGTCAAGAAGCTGCCTCGGCCCGAGAGCTCACGCGAAGAGAGCCTCGACGGCGAGTTGGTCACGTAGGGGGACGCCGCGTAAGCGGCGTTTTACCCGGAGGAGGAGCCATAACCAGGACGAGCTCTGCGCGCGACGTCAGGCTAGAGGGCCGTTGCTCAGCAGTGATGTCCGATGTGATGGCTGCTACTTCACCCGACGGCGCTGACACGATGTACGGCAGCTCAGTCTGCGGCCCGTTCAGCGAAACGGTGTGGCTCACCACCTTTGCTCTGACCGATGTCGCGGCAACCTGCCAAAGAACAACCCCTACATCAAGACAGCCCCAGATTGTCTGTTTTGATTGACGGTCGGTCCCAGCCGAAGTACGAGTGCGTGAACGCGCGGACGGCAGAAACTTCCTGTCACTTTACGGGTTATACTAGCTACAGTTGCTGCGACAAACCGTTCCAGAGTTCTACCTTAAGAAATTGCGCGCTCTAGATACAGTTCGCCTGTCTGGTCTAACGGATGCGGAGCAAAGGGTGAAAAGCCATACACATGCAGAATCGACGGGGTCATATGT
>JBARKD010000751.1:0-7374 GCA_049800615.1 Acidobacteriaceae bacterium
GATCCGGCCACGGCGGCCAGCTATATGCTTACCGTCACCCCGGGGTTCGTGCAGGTTCTGACCCCCGAAACCGCCAGCCTGGCTCCAGGTTCTTCGATCCAGGTCAAAGGACAGATCGCCGAAGTCAACGCCGGCACGATCCACTGGACGCTGTCTACGACTGCCGGCGGCGGATCCGATCCGGGCGACAGCTACGGCAGCATCACGGAAGCCCAGTGCAGACACTCAAGCCGCACCTACACGACCTGCAGCGCGACGTACACTGCCCCGCGCTCTCTGCCCGCGGGAAGTCCGTCGGTGTTTCTGGTGGGGCTGGCGGCGGGAAATCCGAATTCGACGGCGGCGCTTCACGTTCTGCTCAATGGCAACGGCTTCAGCAGTTCCGCCCTGGAAAACCAGCTGGCCCAGAAAGGTTACGTCGAGATGGGGTCGTCCGGCGGCAATGCGAACGACTACGACTCCCGCAAGGACGGCGGTGGGCGCGAGTATGTTAACGATTGTTGCGGAGGAACCCTGGGGGCGGTGGTCAACGACCGTAGCGGCAATCTCTACGTTCTGAGCAACAACCACGTGCTGGCGGAGTCCGACCAGGCCCGGGCCGGGGATACCGTGGTGCAGCCGGCCCTGGTCGACCTCAATTGCAATCCACAGGCTGGACATACCGTCGGCGCGCTGCGCTACGTTGTGCCCCTCAAGAGCGCGCAGACCAATGTAGATGCGGCCCTGGCGGCGGCGACCCCGGCAGTCGACGGCACGGGAGGGATCCTGCAACTGGGTCCTTCTCTCAACGGAACGCTGGCCCCGGGAGCGCCCGCGGGGGGCACCGGCGAAACACTCACCGCGGGACTGCTGAACCAGTTGCACGTGGTCAAGAGCGGCCGGACCACGGGCCTGACCTGTTCGACGGTCAACACGGTCAACCTGAGCGTAGAGATCGATTATTACTACGATTGTGCCGAGAGCCAGCCTTACTACACGAAGACCTACTCGAATCAGATCGGCATGCCCGGGGCCAGTTTTGCCGATAGCGGAGACTCCGGAGCGCTGGTGCTCGACGCCGGCAATGCACAGCCGCTGGGACTATTGTTTGCCACTGGCGCCAACGACAGCGGTCAAGGATTCAGCGTGGCGAATCCGATTCAAGATGTCCTCAACGAGCTTGGAGAAAAGAGCCAGGCGGATGGCCTGCAATTTGAGATCGCCGGGGGAACCACCCATCCCATCACGTGTTCCAACTACGATGAGCACACTACGCCACCAACTGTTCTTTTGAGCGCCGCTCAGACTCAGGCCGCGAAGGCGGCGGCCGAATCGGCAACGGCTCAACTTCTTCGCCCGGGCAACGGTATCCTGGGCACAGCTCCGGGCAAGAGCCTGGACAACCCAGGTGAGGGCGCCGTCATTGTCTACGTAGACAAAAACACTTCCGGGGCCTCCGTCCCCAAGATGGTAGACAGTGTACGCACGTTGGTTATCGCGACAGATGCGACAAGCATGAACGCCGGGACCGAGCCCACTACCTTGGCGCAGACGGAAGGGATTCATCTGCCTGGGGAAGTTCTGCGTGCCGCAGCCGTGGTACAGCGGCAATTTGCTCCGCAGCTGATGGGGGACCCGGCATTCTTCGGCGTGGGCGTCACGCAAAGCCTGGACAATCCTGGGGAAGCTGCCTTACTGGTCCTGGTTGATCCGACGAAGAACCCCCGGTCGATGCCCGATGTCGTTGGAGGACTGCGCCTGCGGTATATGCGCATCAACCGCCTGCACGTGACGCGCTCTAAGTTTTCTCCAGCCGGCTCCGCACCGCTTTGCCATGCTCCTCTACCGCACAGCGATCACTGAAAGCAGTAGCCCCACCCTTTGTCCTCCCGACCGCCTGTGACTTTTTGGGTTTGAAGGGGCGGGGCTTTTTAAGCCCTCCGGGTCATTTAGACCGGGGTGGCGTCGTAGATAAGTGTATTTCTTGCCCAGCGACCAAGTTCTCACGCACACTCTTTCAGCCCCGCCGTCCGCATCGACGAGAAGAGCGGCTTCAGCGGCCGAGGGCAAAGTTTTCCATCCACCGCACTCGATTGAAACGCAAGCCTCCCCTTTGTCATTCCGAGCGAAGCCGAGGAATCTGCAGTTTTCCTAAATCAGCCACAGAATTGTCATTGCGAGAGCCTTTGACTTTTTGGTTTTGAAGGGGCGGGGCTTTAGCCCCGCCGGCTTCTTTCATCCGTTCGCCAGGGGAGACACCCTGTACCCCTAACAAAATTGTCATCCCGACCGCAGCGGAGGGATCTGCGGTTTTCCTCTACTCAATGACCGAGCAGCCTATGTGTCAGCAATGGTTGCAAAATCGGAATGGGAAGCGGCCCTTCGTCGAGCGCCGTATCGTTGAAGCGCTTCAGGGAAAAAGCGCCGCCCTGCTCCTGCTCTAACCGGTCACGAAGATCGATCCACTGATGGTAGCCAACGTAGTAGGTAATCAGTTGGCCGGCGGTCAACTTGGCTCGGCGCAGCTTACCCTGTGCCTCTGCCTGTGTCTGGAACGCCTTCTTCTCCATCAGGTCAAGCGCTTCCTGGTCCGTCATATTCCGGCTTTGCAGCCCAATGTCCAGGATGGCATTCGCGATCACCCGCAGGCGGATCTTCTGCACCATGAGCACAAACCGGGGATCGTGGTTGGCGTATCCGGCGTCCTCCATCTCCTTGACCGCATATTCACCCCAGCCTTCTATATAAGGGTTGTTTCCCAGCAGAACCCGCAGCACGCGCCGGGAGACCGGCCGCAGGTTGTCGGCATGCTCGAACTGGGTGTAGTGTCCCGGCAGCGCCTCGTGCATCGTGAGGTACAGCAGCATCCAGTTGTTATATTCCTCGAGCCTCGATTCGGCCTGCTCCTTTGGCGTCTTCGGATCGATAGGGGTCACCCAATACTCCGCCTCCTGCGCAGGTTCAAAGAGAGGTGCGGGATGAAAGCCGGCGACCGAATACACTCCGCGCAAGAACACCGGTGTGGGCACGATGCGCATATTGTCGCGATCGCTTAGCGTCAGCAGGTCCTTCTGCAGGATGAGGTTACGTATACCGCCGGCTTGCGCCTTTACTTTCTCCAGCAGTTCGCCCGGAGCAACGTGGTCCTGGTTGATGCGGTCGATGACCTCGGTGATGACCTTGTTTTCCAGCGCGTCGCCGGTCAGGTCTTCGTGATTCTTGTGCTCGGGAAACCACTGCCGGTGCAAGGGCACGGCAACTGCATACATTTGTTGGCGCACGTTCTGAAGATCCCGCTCCGCGCCGGCCAGCACCGAGTCCGGCGACTGATGCGTGCCGGGGCCGAGCGCGAAAGCAAAGATCTTCGCGTAATTTGCCGATCCAGTACGCCATGTGACCGTATGCGGTCTGTGGGCCAGGTCGCTCTTGAGCCACGCAGCATAGCCCTCGAGCGCCGCCCGGGCCGCTTTCGAGGCGGTGGTGTAGCGTCCCATGAGCGGCGATCCCGCAGGAATCATGCTCCCGATCTGCTCGATGACACCGAGATTGCCCTCGTTTTCCTGCAACGCGGTATCGATAAAAATCGGGTCAGCTTCCTTTACGTTCTGCCGGGCTTCTTCGAGGATGCGTGGAATCTTTTCCATGCGTGCTACGACCGCTGTCAACCTTGCCTCTTCGGTACCTGAGGTCGAGGTCAGCGGAAAGAACAGGCCGGATCCGATCATCTCCACGTAGTCCTGCGGCCGATAACGATAGCCCTGCAGCACATCGAGCGAAAAGAGGCTGGACTCGATGTTCGACCGAAGCAGGACCAGATCGGCAGCGTCTTCGGGGTTGAGCACCTTGATAGTGGCGAAACAACGCTGCCCGGTCAGCAGCAAGGCACGTTGCGCCGCGATGGTCGCCGGGCTCGAGTCATCCAGTTCCATGTCCAACGGTGCGTTGGCCTCGCCGTGATATCCCGCCTGCGTAGCCTCAACCGGCTGGTAACGAAGTCCGGCCAACAGGAAGCGATTTGCCTGCTCAAGGAACGGCTCGCCTGATCGAACTACACAACGAAAATCGACGGCCGCCCCGGCATATTGGAAAGTACTGAGACATAGCAAAGCAAGGACGGTGCGGGATGCGCGAGACATGGATCAAACCATGATACTCAAGCCATGATACGGGGGCTCGCTTCTAATGGACAGGCTTACGTCCCTATGCCCGCAGAGCACTGATCTTCTGGATAAGCTCGGCAGGAAGCGGCGGAGTCGCCTCGGCCTGAGAAGCCACATAGCTGCCGCAAAGATTTCCCGCCTCCGCCATCTGCGCCAACGAAGCTCCGCGCAGGTAGGCATGCAGCAATCCCGCCGTAAACGCATCGCCCGCACCGACCGTGTCCACCACCTTGATGGGAAAACCCGGATGCCGGCATGCATTTTCCCGGCTGGCCACCAGGCTTCCGGCAGCTCCAAGGGTAGTGGCGACAACTTGGCAACCGGGGAAAAACGCAAGCAGCGCTTGCCCCGCGTTTTCCGCGGTCAGCGGAGTCTTGTCCGCGGTAAGGCCCAGCTCGGCCAGGAAGGAAAACGCTTGCGGCAACTCCTCTTCACTTACCTTGATGATCGTGGCATGGGCCATCGACCAATACAGCGCTTCGGCACTGCAATCGGGCATTCTTATGTTGATATCGCACACCCGGACGCAGTCCCGCGGCGCGGCCTCGATGAGGGCGCGAATCGCGCCGCGGGAGACTTCCGTGCGCTGCCCCAGGGTGCCGAAGCATACGGCAGCCGCTGCCCGCGCTTCGGCAACCAAACCGGAAGTGATGCGAATAAAATCCCAGGCCACGTTTCGCGCGATGGTGTAATGAGGCTGTTTGTCGAGGGAAAACGTAACCTCAACGGTTCCAGTGGAATGATCGCGGTCCAACTGTAACTGTTGAAGATCGAGCTCAGGCTGCGCCAGCAGGCCGCGGGCCCTTTTGCCATAGTCGTCCTGGCCCACGCTCGATAGCAATACGCCACGGTTTCCCAGGTGGGCGCACATCACGGTGAAGTTTGCCGGCGCACCACCCAGCCGCGGCCCGGCAGGCAGGATATCCCACAAGAGCTCCCCAATCCCGACAATCCGAGGGATCGTATCTTTAGTCATCTCAGAGGGGACGGAATTCCGGATCGGTCCGGGCCTTGACGACATCTTCGTTGAGCGCCACTCCGATCCCCGGGCTGCGGCGCACCGTCAGAAAGCCGTCCTCATCGAGCGCTACGGGCTCGGTCAGCGAGGTCCAGGCCTGGTCAAGGTAGTGCGTGAACTCCAGCAACATCAGGTTCGGAGTGGCGGCGGCCACGTGGGCGGCGGCCATGGTGCCCAGGGGAGAGGCGACGCCATGGGGCGCCATGGGGATGGAATAAATCTCTGCCATAGCTGCAATTTTGCGTGTCTCCAGCAGGCCGCCGGTCTTGGATACATCCGGCTGAATCACACTCAACGCTTCCTTCTCTAAAAACGGGCGAAACCCGTAGCGGCTGTAGATATTTTCCCCCGCCGCGATGGGAACCCGCACAGCAGTGCGCACTCTGAGCATCGCCTCCACATCGTCACTGGGAACCGGCTCCTCCACCCAGATGAGCCGGTACGGTTCCAGCAGATGGCACAATTGGATCGCAGTCTCCACGTCGTAGCGGGCATGGCATTCGAGCGCGAGATCGTAGCTGGGGCCAACCGCTTCGCGAATCCCCGCCACAAAATTCACCACATCGTCCAGTTGCACTGTGTTCAAGTGGAGACCCCAAAGCTTGTTGGGATCCCAGCCCTTTTTCAACGTCCATGCGTCGGGACTGTAGTCAATTCCGATCTTGAGCGCTTTCACTTTGGTTTTGGCAATCAGGCTTTTGGCCTCGGCCCCGTTCGCGGCATGCAAATAAACGGGAAGCTTGTCGCGCACCTGGCCGCCCAGCAATTGATACACGGGCACATTCAGAGCTTTGCCGGCTAAATCCCAAAGCGCCATCTCCACCCCACTGATGGCGGTGAGGTAGGGCCCCCCCATCCCGCGCATGAAAAGCGGGGAAGGAGAGCCACCCACAGAAAGGTGCTTCCAACCCCACAGATCGAAGAGGATTCCTTCGATCTGCAGCGGGTCCCGGCCCTGGAGGGCCGGGCCGAAGTTGTGATTGACAATGTATTCCGCTCCGACAGTGTCGAGCATTTCGCCGGTGCCGGTGAGCCCCTCCTCGGTATAGACGCGGACAAAGCGAGTGTTGAACCCGTCGCGCAGGCGAACGGCGCGAATCTCGCGGATGGTGAGGTTGGGTGCGTGGGATGTACCCTGGCCTCGGGCGCGCAGCAGGAACGCAGCGTAGGCCATCGCAGCCTGGCCAAGAAAGATCCGGCGGTTCATCGGGCGGAGTGTATCACAGCGCCGGCAGCATCGATTCGCAGTTGCGAAAGCGCAACATCGCCTGCAAGCTGGTAAACATGCCGGAGCTGCCGGATATCACCGCCTACATCACTGCCCTGGAGCCGCGGATCCTTGGCCAACCGCTGGAGCATGTGCGCATCACGAGCGCTTTTCTGCTGCGCACGGTGCTGCCGCCTGTGACAGCGGTCGAGGCGCGCGTGGTGAGGGAGATCCGCCGCATCGGCAAACGCATTGCGATCGGACTGGAAGGCGACTTCTGGCTGGTGTTGCACTTGATGATCGCCGGCCGCCTGCATTGGCGACCGCCCAAGGCTAAGCTCGCCGGACGCCAGAACCTGGCCGCCTTCGATTTTCCCAACGGGTCACTGGTGCTGACCGAAGCGGGCAGTAAACGCCGGGCGTCCCTGCACCTTTTTGATCGCGAGGAGGCAATGCGGTCGGTGGATCCCGGAGGGGTCGATGTGCTCGCGAGCGATCCTGATTCCTTTCGTGCCGCGCTCATGGCGGAGAATCGCACGCTCAAGCGGGCTCTTACGGACCCGCGGATCTTAAGCGGCATCGGCAACGCCTATTCCGACGAGATTCTACATGCGGCGCAGCTATCTCCTGTCGCTCTGACTCACAAGCTCAAGCCGGAGGAATGGGAACGGCTTTATCAAGCCACGCTGGCTACGCTGAAGCTTTGGATCGATCGGCTCGATGAAGAGGCGAAAGCAGCTTTTCCCGAGAAAGTAACGGCCTTTCGCAAGGAGATGGCGGTGCATGGCCGCTATGGCGAGCCGTGTCCAAGGTGTGGGCAGCCGATCCAGCGCATTCGCTATGCGGACAATGAGACTGATTATTGTGTGACCTGCCAGACCGGCGGAAAGCTGCTTGCCGACCGCAGCCTTTCGCGGCTCCTGAAGTCCGATTGGCCGCGGACCCTGGATGAATTGGAATCGCTCAAACGCCGCTGATGACGCGAGTTGCCCGTGCAACGCCGGATTCCT
>JBARKD010000752.1:0-5039 GCA_049800615.1 Acidobacteriaceae bacterium
CCGGCGATCGCGGCAGGCACGGCTGGGTCACTGCCCCGAGTAGTACCCCTCCCGCGTTTGCACCGTCAGATCCTTCTTTTTCGCAAGCAGGTGGATGGAATGGTACCCGCTGGGCTGATCCTTGGGAGGCGTATAGCCGAGCATGAACTGGGTGCGCAACTCCTCGGCGATCTGGGCGTAAATATCGTCGACCGAGTCCTTCTTTTTGGCCTCGAAGTACCGTCCTCCGGTCTCCTGGGCAATTCGCTGGAGGATTTTCTTACCGTCCGGACGGTTTTCCTGCTGCCTTGGATAATTGCCGCCGGGATACCCTCCACCCGGATACCCGCCCCCGGGATACCGGCCGGGATACCCTCCACCACGTCGCCCCATTCCCTGGTTGGGCTGGTAGTCGTGGTCTTCATGGCCCCCAATATAAATAGCGTAGACGACGGTTTCCGCTCTTTGCGCTGACTCGATGGCTTCGCTGAGGGTTTCCTTGCTGCCCCGATCTTCTCCATCCGTGAGCAGGACAATGGCCTTACGCCCGGTTATTTTCTTGGTGACCTCGTCGCAGGCCAGAAAGATGGCGTCGTAGAGGGCTGTTCCACCGGCGCGATGCGCACGGTGGGAACCCTGATCCTGATCGCTGGTCTGCTGGACGCTTTCCACCTGCGATTCCGTATCGATGAGGCTTACGGCTTTCTCCAGCTTGGCGTGATCGGAGGTCAGGTCCTGCAGCAGCTCGATCTCACGATCAAAGTGGATCACGAACGCCCGGTCAACCGGCCGGTTGATCATCTGGTCGAGGAAGCTTTTGCTGGCGGTGCGCTCCCTGTCGATGTTGTCACGCTCGCTCATGCTTGTGTCGACCAGCAGTCCTACTGTCAGGGGCAGGTTTGTCTCCTGGCTGAAGTAGCGGATGGTCTGGGGCTTGCCGTCCTCCTGGAGATCGAAGTCTTCCTTGGTCAGGTCGCGGACGATTTTGCCTTTTTTGTCGCGAACGGTTACCGGCAAAGTAACAACTTTTACTTCGACCGGTATGGTCGTCACGGGAGGCGCCTGGCTCTGCGCCGGTGTGGGCGTCGAGGCAGGCGGAGGACCCGAGGACTGCGAGCGAACCGCGGGGACCAGCAGGAAAACGCAGAACAGCAATAGAAAACGCGTGGAAGCCATGCCCATCATTAGACGATGCGGTTCGGGATAGTGTCACCTACCCTGCCATAGACGAGACTTCTGCTGATGCGGTTTGCGCCGGGCGCGCGGAATGTGTAAATACACCCCAGGAAACCGGGGAAAAAAGGCAATATTAGGCTTTAGCTATCCTCAACTGGATCTTGCAGGTGAATCGTATTGAAACTCAGCTCTCCCGGCGCCCGCATGACGGTCGTCTTCATTCGGTCAGTCTCAAGGGCGTCTTTTTCCTGCTCCCGGGTAGCGATGCCTCATCTTCAGGCCTCCGGACGAGGCGCTCGGTGGTCATCCGCGGCTCTCGCTTACCAGCTCTAACCTCATTAGCTACAATGGATTGAAACTCAGACCGGAGGCCGGCACCGGGCCGCCCACCTGGCCGTAACGCTGGCGGTAACTGCTGTTCAGCCTCACCCACTGTATGCTGATCTACGATAAACAGAGCGGAAAGTTCTTCCTGCCAATCTTATACGTCCTTTCCTGTATGGCCGGAGCTGCTGGATCCACACAATCAAAGGAGGATAACCCGTGAAGGCAGATGCAGTCAGGACGATGGATGAGAGCGAATCTTCGCTGCTGACCACGGAAGAAAGTCCGGCAAAACCACGTATTCAGTCTGCGGAGCGGACGATTTCGATACTGCTCGCCGTGGCGGACAGCCCCAACGGCCTGAAGGCCAAGCAGATCATGGAGAAACTCGGCATCTCGCGCCAAGTCACTTACCACCTGATCCATACCCTGCACGGGACGGGTATCATCCGGAAGAACGAGAGTAATCGCTACGTCCTTGGGCTGGCTGCCGTCTCGATTGCTGAAGGGTTTAGCCGGCAGTTAGCTCCTCCGGAGCACCTCGGCCGGCGGGTTCGCTCGATTGTGGCCGCCACCGGGGAGACCGCTTATGCGAGCGGTTGGGTGGGTGGAGAAATTGTGGCTCTGGCGACCGCTCGCGGCGACTCGCCGGTCGGAGCGGCCCAGGTGCCGCAGGGGTACAGCGGTTATGCCCACGCGCGGGCAGCCGGCAAGTTGCTGCTGGCAATGGTGGACGCGGAGACGCGCGAAGATTACCTGGGCAAGCATCCTTTGCACCCCAGGACCACCAAGACCATTACAAATCTCGACGAACTCAACCGGGAATTCGAACGCATCCGCGATCAGGGTTATTCGCTCGATCGCGAAGAATTTCACGAGGGCCTGGAGTGTCTCGCGGTTCCGCTCGAGGGATTGGGAAAGCGGTTCGCGCTGGGAATTTCCGTGCCCGCGCAGCGCTTTGATGCGAATTTCGACCGCTACCTCGAGGCGCTCAAGAAAATAGCCCGCATCAACGGCTGATGATCGTCAGCGCCGGTTACATTTTCAGTGGAGCGGCAAGCAGCTCGGGCCGGCAGGTTCGAAGTGCTTATAAGTCAGGACAAACTCCTGGTGGCCCAGCGATTCAGAAGCTGTCGCCCTGCCCCCCGCAGTACTCAACAGCATTTCGTAGATTTCACCACCCACCTCATCGAGGGATGCGGCCCCTTCGAGAATCCGGCCGGCGTTGATATCCATATCCTCGCTCATGCGGCGGAAAGTTTCGGGATTCGCACACACTTTGATGACCGGCGAGATGGCCGACCCGACCACACTTCCCCGCCCCGTGGAAAACAGGATCACATGAGAACCGCAGGCGATGAGCTCGGCAATTTCCGCATTGTCGTTGATGTTGGGGAAGCCAAACCGCACGGGCCCATCGGGAACTACGTCCAGTAGATAGAGGCCGCCGGTGGGAGCCGAGTCTCCTGGCTTGAGAATCCCGCGAATCTGTGCGCTGCCGCTTTTGCTGTAGGCCCCCATGGATTTCTCTTCCTGGGTAGTGAGACCGCCTTCCGCATTGCCCACCGCAAAGCTGCCATGGCCAAGATCGGAGTAGTAGCGCGCAGCTTTGTCCACTACCGTGATGAGTTCGTCGCCCAGTTCCGGGGTCGCCGAACGCCGTGCCATGATGTGCTCGCAGCCGATCAACTCACCTGTCTCTTCGAAAATGGCTGTGGCCTTCTGCGCGGTGAGCAAATCGAACGCGCGGCCTATAGCCGGATTCGCGGTAATGCCACTGGTGGAGTCGGAGCCTCCGCACACCGTGCCCACCACCAACTCACTCAAGCTCATCGCGGCGGTAGGCGCGGTATCCATCGTGGAAAGTGTGCGTTCGACCCACTCCTGGCCTCGCGCAATGGTTTTCCGGGTGCCACCGGCCTGCTGGATAACCAGCGTCTCCACCGGCCGGCCGCTGAGCCGAACGGCTTTCTCCAGGCTTTTGCGGTCGAAGCTCTCACAGCCCAGCGACACCAGCAACACTGCTCCGACATTTGGATGGGTGCAGAGACAGTCCAACATGCGAGAGGCATAGGCATTGGGATAGCATCCGCCGAAACCGATCAAGTGCACGTTGCGGCCGGAGAATGACTGGACGATACCGCGGGCGACATGGTGGGCGCATTCCACCAAATAACAAACAACCAGGCAGTTACGGATGCCTTTGCGGCCGTCATCACGAAGATAGCCACGAAGTTCCAGGGCGACAGGAATTTTAGGTCCGGCAGGCATCGTCATTCTGACCTATGAGCATAAGTTGGAAGATAGTTGCTGTCTAAGTTGTGGAGATGCACCAGGCCGCCGGCCTTTATATCTCGAGAGGCATGACCTATCGGAACCCCATATTTTATGATGTCTTCGCCGGTAACTAGGTCGCGGGCAGCTATCTTGAATCCTAACGGTATGACCTGATCAATGACAACTTCGCGGCCTTGAATCAGCAGAGCCATCCCGCCTGCAAGCGGGGCGATGGCGGTGCAGACGTTATCCTGCGGATCAAGAAACAGTAGCCTGCGATCGGTGGCGGCCGGGTCGGTCATCTTTGCTGATTCCACCTTTCACGAACGGCGCACGACCGGCTCACAGGATTCCATATTTGCGGAACGCCTCTGTGCTGGAGCAGCCGGCTTCGATCTCTTTGCGCACAACCTTCTCTCCGCGGGCCTTTTCGAGAGCGAGGCCCATAGCCTTTTCCTCGATGATACGCGGGACAACCAGGATGCCATCCATATCCGCAAAGATCAGGTCTCCAGCATCGATATGGACTCCGCCTATTTCTACCGGGCAGCGGTAGGCGACGATCTTGGAACGTATGCCGGCATCCTGAGCGTAGCGGCCGCGGCTGAACACAGGCCAGTTCTGCTCCAGAACGCGCAGTGTGTCGCGGTGAAATCCATCAATCACAGCGCCGGCAGCGCCCCGCACCCGTGCCGTCGCGGTCATGATTTCACCCCAGGCAGCACAGTTCTGTGACCCACCCGTAGCCACGTATATCTCACCGGGAAGGAGCTGGTCGAGGGCCCCGGTCATCAGGCCGAAGGGATCCTTTTGTTTGCCCCAGGCATCGCCGATCTGGACGGGCATTGCGCGGCCGACCAGCCGCATGGTCTCTTTCACGGGCTGAATGGGTTGCGGCAAAAACTGATGTGTGTAGCCCAAGGTGTCGAGGATGTCGCCAACCACCGGCGTGTACAGACTCTCCAGAATATTGCGAAACAACTCGGCGTCGGTCGCGGTTGACAAATCGTCGTCCTCCGATAGACAGGAGCCTCACTATAGGAGCAGCGGCGAAGGCTGTCAATTCGGGCCTGGGCGAGCCCTATTCATCATATAGTTTACCTACTCTCATATTTCGATGTTTTTCTTGACAGGCCCAATCACGACACATATATAAGGATGCGCACTTTTTTAGTGTCCTGCTGGGGCTCTATTGGCATGAAAGCAATCAATCGTAAGCTGTGGCTGAGTATTCCTGCTTGTGCCGCGGTCCTGCTCCACGGGCAGACGGCGAAGAATCCAGC
>JBARKD010000753.1:0-14165 GCA_049800615.1 Acidobacteriaceae bacterium
CCCCTATTGCAAGGAATCTGAAACCCGGCCGGCCGATCAGACCGACAATTCCCGCTCGGTAGGCACCTTATTTACGTTTGGGAAGGCCAGGATTCTCGACTTGGGTGACCTCACCTGGGATAAGGAGATGCAGTTGATGTGCCCGGTAAACAAGCTGGGCAAGGTGGACATTCTGGTGGTTTCGCATCACGGGTTATTCCAGAGCTCGAGTCCGGCTTTGGTGGAAGCGGTTGCGCCCCGCATCGCCATTATGAACAACGGTGCAAAGAAAGGCGGCTCGCCGCCAACCTTCGTGACGCTGGCAAAGTCTCCGGGCCTCGAAACCCTCTGGCAGCTTCATTATTCCGATGAAGCCGCGGATAAGAATGGGCCTGCGGAATACATCGCCAACACAACCGGATCGGATGCGGCGAATTATCTGAAGCTGACCGTGAAACCGAACGGTGGTTTCAGCATGTTCAACCCGCGGACTGGCGCGACCAAAGACTACGCCGCACGCTAAGATTCACCCGGACCGCCAGCCTCACGGAAGCGGCTCGGGTGGGGGTGAAACCGGAGCCTTAGTTTTCCTGCGGCGGCGCTTCACGTTGCGCGCCGGCGACCCTGCCTTCTTCCCATTAGTCCGCGGTTCCGTGGACTCGATGATGCTGCGCATCCAGTAGGTTCCGTCGGCGTCCACTTCAATCCCGTGAACTTCGCGTTCGAATCCGGGAAACTGCCTGCCGAACTTCTCCAAGGCCAGCATGAGGCGAATGATCGGGCTGGCCGGACCTCCCATGCGTTCTCCCGGCATGCGCACCGGGATGCCCGGGGGGTAGGGAACCAGCATCACGCCCGCAATCCGTCCAGCCATCTCCGAGAGCCGAACCTTCTCCGTGCCATTTCGTATCAGCCTCTGATAGGTTTCCGCCGGGGTCAGCACCGGGTCCGGCTCCTCATCGCAGGCTTGATGGAGCAGGTTGGTCAGGTCCAGTTGAACCATGGTCGCGTGCATCTCGTCGCTCAGTTCTTTCAATGTCATATCCCGATAGCGAAGCGGATGCTCCGCCACCAGGTCCGGCAAGGCATCCTGCAGGGACCCGTCGTTATCGTAGAGCCGCTTGAACTCAAACAGGGTTTCCAGCAAACTGCCCCATTTCCCTTTGCTGGTTCCCACCGAGAACAGGATCAACACCGTGTAATCGCCGGTGCGGGCAATCTCAACCAGGCGGGCGTCGAGAAACTCCACCAGGATCGCCGCTGGAATTCCCCAATCCGCCAGTTCTCCCCGGGAGTTGATCCCGGGCATGAGGATGGTGACCTTGGTCGGGTCGAGCATGCAGTAATCTTCGGCAATGTCTTCATCGCGGAAGCCATGCCAATCTTCTTCCCGCTTCAGGGTCCAGCATGAGGGTGAATTGATCAGCAGGGAATCGGGCGTTTCCTCGAAAAGAGAAGACTGCTCGCTCATCGGGTCCGTGACCATCTCCGGCTGATAGATCCTGAAGAACCACTCTTCGCCGTTGGTCGAGCGCAGACGGTGGGCGATCGAAGACATGGCTTTGCGGAAGCCGATGGCATCGTGGATCGTCTCGTACATCAGCGTGGGGCCGGCGGGCTCGTCCATCATGGAAGTCGCCACATCCAGCGAAGCAATCATGGGATAGAACGGAGAAGTGGTTCCGTGCATCATGAACGATTCGTTGAACTGATCGAAATCAAGGGGCGCCCGGTCGCTGAGCTTGACATGGATCATCGACGCCATGGAGAAGGCGGCCAACATCTTGTGTGTCGACTGCACAGCGAATAACAGAGGGCGGTCAGGCATGTCGTCCGGGACGTCCATGGCGAAGCGGCCGCGGTAAATGGAGTGAAACTTGGCGTAGGCATACCACGCCTCATCGAAGTGGAGGCGGGGCACGCTCCGTGCCAGCTCACTGGTGACCCGGTGCACGTCGTAACAGAAGCCATCGTAGGTGGAGTTGGTGACCACGGCATAGGTCGGTTCCTTGGAAGGCGCTGCGACGCTGAAAGGGCTGTCCGCTATCAGTTGCCGGATGTGCTCCGGAGAGAAACGGCGTAATGGAACCAGGCCGATCATGCCGTAGCCGTTCCTGGTCGGCTTGAAGTACACCGGACGGGCGCCGGTCACCGTCAGCGAATGGCAGATGGATTTGTGACAATTGGCGTCGATTAAGACAATGTCATTGTTACCAATGACTCCATGGCCTACGATCTGGTTCGAAGAGGAAGAACCGCTTAGCACATAGAACGTCCAGTCCGCACCGAAAATGCGCGCCGCATTGCGCTCCGACTCGGCCGGAGGCCCGATGTGGTCAAGCCAGGAGCCCAGAGACGAAGTGGAGATGCCAAGGTCGGCGCGCAGCAGGTTTTCGCCGAAGAAGCGGTGGAATTGCATACCCACCGGATGCTTGAGAAAGGCCACGCCGCCCATGTGTCCAGGCGCGTCCCAGGAATAAGCTCCCTGGTCGGTGTATTTCTTGAGCTCGCGAAAATAAGGAGGCAGCAGCTGCTCGTTGTAGCGCTGGACGGCGAAGTCTACCCGGTTGGCGATGAAGGCGGGCGTATCGCCGAACAGGTGGATATATTCGTGCACTTGCTTGACGACTTCCAGGGGAAGTTGGCTGACCAATGTGCGGTCGGCGATGAGGAATATCGGCACTCTCTTGTTTCTGCGGCGGACCGCACGGATGATCTTCAAGGCCGCGCGCTCATCGAACTGATGTTCCTGCTCCAGGTCCCAATCGAGCAGAATGGCGCTATACGATGGATCCGACTGAACCATCGAGACCCCGTCTTCCGGGGTGGAGGTGCGGATGACCTCATAGCCCTCCTGCGTGATCGCATCGCAAAGACGATCCATAGCCCGGTCAGAGACTGAGTTGGTCCCACCGACTTCGCTGGCGATCAACAACACCCAGCGGCCGTCACTCATGGCTGACTGTCTCAGTCAATTTTGTTGAAGTCATGTTCCCGTCCTTTTATTTGGTTGCCTGCACGAGTTTCTCGACCGGAGGCACAATCATGTCCACGAGGACGGCTTGCGGCTTCTCCGTCCTTTTCAGGAAGGCAAGTTGCCGGGTCTTCCACTCGGGTGGAGCAGTGTGGTGATCGCGCAGATAGCCGATTGCGTCGAGGCCGGTCTGCGCGACGTGATGGAGGTTGGTCGACACCGGAGCCAGATCGCTTGTCAATTCCGATTGGGGCAGCAGGGGCTGCAGCTGAGCATCGTTATCGCGCCATAGCATCAGCCACAACTGTGCCTGGTCCCAATCTTCCCCGGTGGCTTTTCCCGTGACAATACGATTCACCATATCAAGAAACAGGCGGGCCGTTTCGCTTTCCGGGGGAACTGCGTCGACCAGCCGGTTCAGGGGCGAAAAGGCATCCCACTCATGCAGTTGTTCGCGGACGTAAAGACGGGGAGGCTGCATGACGTCGCCGAACACGCGTAGCGGCAGAGGATCCGGCAACCCGGTCATGCGACTCAGCATGTCTGGATAGTTGGAGTGATGCAGCAATCCGTAGAAGTTTAATTTTTGCGAGACGAGTGATAGCCGGGTGTACATGGAGGCTTCATCGCGAGTATCGCGAGGGGACCAGAAGCGTTCGGCGATGGCGGCCGATCGTGGCCAGATGCGGCTGTCGACGTTTTCCGGGGTGACAAATTCCGACCACATCGTGGCCTCGCCACCCAGGATCCGCTTGCTCTCGTCGCTGCTCAGCGTGCTGGGCCCGGTACCTTCCGGATCCGCGGCGTAGTGCTCGGCCGCGGACTGGTTAAGATCGATGTAATAACCGGCCGACAACAGAGCGCGATTGCCGCCCTTGACTGCCTGGCCCACAAACTCGGGCCCGCGCCAGGATTGGATCACGACATCCTTCGGCGTGCCCGGCTGCAGCACTTCATCCCACCCCACCATGATCTTGTTGTGGGCGGCCACAATCTTCTGCACCCTGGCGCTGAAAGAGGCTTGCAGCGCTGCGCTGTCTTTGAGGCCATGGGCCTTCATGAATGCCTGGATGCGGGGATTCGCGTTCCACTCCTTACCATTGCACTCATCTCCACCGGCGTGGAAATAGGGATCGGGAAAAAGGGCAGCCATTTCTCCAATGAATTTGTCGAGAAATTCGTAAGTGCTATCGCGCGTGGGATCCATCGCAGGGTTAAACACGCCCCATTTCCGCTGGATTCGATACGGTCCGGAGCCGCTTGCCAGATTGGGGTAACCGACGAACCAGGAGGTGGCGTGCCCTGGCATGTCGAATTCAGGGACCACGCGGATGCCCCGGTCGCGAGCGTACCCGATAACGTCACGGACCTGATCCTGGGTATAGAAAAGGCCGTCAGAGCCTTTCTCCTGCAATAGGGGAAATTGCCTGCTTTCGATGCGGAAGCCCTGGTCATCGGAGAGGTGCCAGTGGAAGACGTTCAGCTTGACCGCTTCCATACCGTCGAGAGTCCGGTAGACGACATCGAGCGGCATGAAGTGCCGTCCAACGTCGAGCATCAGCCCGCGCCATGGGAAGCGAGGCTGATCGTCAATGCTCAAGGCCGGAACGACGAAACCACGCGGTGTGATCCGGACCAGTTGCAGAAACGTCTGCAGGCCATGCAGCACGCCCAGCGGGTTGGCCGCTTCGAGGTGAACGCCTTCCGGCGTGATCCGCAAGTGATAGGACTCGTCTTCTTGCACTTGCTGCACGGGTGCGCTCGGGCCGCCGGTTTTGATAAAGAATGAAGGCTTGTTCAGCATTGCTTCGCGCCACAGGGGAATCCCGGTCTGCCGCGAAAGAATATCGAGGAAGCGTTGCCTGGCTCGATCCAGGCGTGGCTCCTGATAGCCCTCGATAGCGATGCCGAAGCCGTTGTTAATCAGAAACTCTCCTTGACCCGGCGACACCCGGGCGGGAAGAGGCATCAGGGGCAGCGGCGCCTGGGCTCGAACGACGGCAGAGGCAAGACAGCCAAGCAGCAGTGTCATGGAGACAATCCGAAGCAAATGCGACCTCACGCTCAACGATTCTATCTGTTATACGATTGCCTTGATGACAGCCTCCGTTTTCCAGCATGAAATGCTGCGTGAGATTTACCAGCAGCCGGGAGCGCTCTCCGAGACCATCGAGAACTATGCGCCCGATGGGAAGTTAGCCTCTGGCGTTTTTCAGCCGGTGGCGGATGCGCTCGGATCCAGGTCGCGCCTGGTAATAGCTGCCAGCGGCTCGAGCCGCCACGCCGGACTCGCCGCCGAGATCATGCTGGAGGATCTGGCCGGCCTGGTGGTCGATGTGGAATACGCCAGCGAGTATGTATACAGATCGACGCATACCATTCAGGATCCAGGAGTGCTGGTGATTTCGCAGTCCGGCGAGACGGCCGACACGTTGGCCGCCTTGCGGGAAGCGAAAGCGCGCGGCTTGTCAACGCTGGCGATTACCAATAATTCCCGATCCAGCATGGCCCTCGAAGCGGATGCTTCCCTGCCCACCTACGCCGGAACCGAGAAAGCGATCCCGGCGACCAAGAGCTTTACTACCCAGCTGGCTGTGCTCTATTCGCTGGCTCTGTATCTGGCGCGCATTCGAGGAAGAATGACTGCACCGGCGGTGGAGAGCCACATTGAGGATCTGCGGCGCCTGCCGTTGCTGCTCGAGTCCGCGCTGGCAAAATGGCAGCAGCAGATCGTCGCTCTGGCCCCCGCACTCAAGGGATCGCGAGCGTTTCTTTATTTAGGGCGAGGGCTTCACTACGCCATTGCCCGGGAGGGAGCGCTCAAGCTAAAAGAGTCAGCTTATCTCCAGGCCGAAGGCTATCCGGCTGGGGAATTGAAGCACGGCCCGAACGCTCTTGTAAGTCCGGACACACCCCTGGTGGTGATTGCTACTCACGATGTTGCGGATCCGGACGCCATGCTGCGCTACCGCAAACTTTTGCAATTGATGAAAGACATGCGAGCACAGGGGGCCACCCTGATCGTGATCGCGACTGAGGGTGATGAGGAGGCCCGTGCGCTGGCCAACTGGTGTATCGAGGTTCCGCGGACCGAAGACATGTTAGCCACCATGCTCGAGGTGGTTCCCTTGCAATTGATTGCCTACCAACTAGCCATCCAGAACGGGATCGACGTCGACAAGCCTCGCAACCTGGTGAAAGCTGTCCTGCAGGAGTAGGTCCTGCCGGCTCCGAGCCCGCACCAGATCCCCCACTTCGTGGAAGTTATAATGAAGTAGCAGACATACGACCATGGTCACGAAAAACCTTCCTTTGCAACACTACCCCGACAATCTTTTGATATCGCAACGCGAGCAAATTTTTGATGCCTTTCGCCGCTGGGGTTACATGCAGGCAAAATTGGACCCGCTCGGCCAATACCTGCTGCCTGAACCAGTTGCCGAGTTGAATTTAGAGGGGGAGGAGGCCGAGGAAGCCAGAGGCTACTACTGCGGGAGCATCGCGGTGGAGTTCATGCACATTCCTGACGTGGCTCGGCGGGAGTGGATTCAGGAGCGAGTGGAGCAGCCGATGCCGCAGCCGGACAAGCACCAGGTCCTGGAGCGGTTAACCCGAGCGGACTTATTCGAGCAGGTGATTCAATCGCGTTATTTGGGGACGAAACGCTTCTCTCTCGAAGGTGTCACCGTTCTGATCCCCTTTTTGGACGAAGTCCTAAATCGTGCGGCCGAGTTTGGTGCGGAGAAGGCCGTCATGGGGATGAGTCATCGGGGCCGTCTGAACGTGATGGCGAACACTTTTGGCAAGTCCGCCGCAGACATCTTTTCCAGGTTCGAAGACGCCAACCCGCGCAGCATCCTGGGCGGCGGCGACGTGAAATATCACGTCGGGGCTACCGGCCAGTTTTCTGCCCGGAACGGGACCACGCTCAGCCTGCACCTGGTTTCAAATCCCAGTCATTTGGAAGCGGTCGATCCGGTTGCCATGGGCCGTGCTCGCGCCCACCAGGTTCGTATCGGCGAGGCGGGACAAAGCAAAGTTCTTCCCGTGCTGATTCATGGCGATGCTGCATTTGCCGGACAGGGCATCTGGGCGGAAACCATCAATCTCGGCATCCTGGCCGGTTTCACCGTGGGCGGCGCGATCCAGATCATCGTCAACAATCTGATTGGATTTACTGCCGATCCTGAGGAGTGCTATTCCTCGCGCTTCTCTTCCGATCTCGCGAAGCGCCTGCCCATTCCTATTTTCCATGTGAATGGCGAAGACGCGGATGCCGTCCTTCGTGTGGCCGCGCTCGCCGTCGAGTATCGCTATACATTCCACACGGATGTCATCATCGATTTAATCGGTTATCGACGTCACGGGCACAGCGAGGTGGACGATCCCACCGTCACCCAGCCGCTTCGCTACGCCAAGATCAAAGATCATCCTCCTCTGTCCGAGCTATATGCCCGCCAGATCGGGGCGGACAACTCGGAACGGGTGAAGGAAATGCAGGCGGAGCTGACCGCAGCGCAAAAGCAGGCAGCGCTGATGAAAAAGACTGTGTCTCTGGCGAAGCTTCCGGGCTACTGGTCGAATTATTCCGGTGGGCCTTACAAGGCTGAATACGAAGTCGACACCGGGTTGAGCGCCGCATCGATCGCGGAAATTAGCGACCTGATTAGTGCCTATCCGCAAAGCTTTCATATTCATCCCAAGATAAAAAAGTTGTTAGAGCAGCGGCGGGAGATGGGCCGCGGAGAGCGGCCGTTCGATTACGGTATGGCAGAAGCGCTTGCCTTTGGCTCGCTTTTATTGCGCGGCACGCCGGTGCGTCTCAGTGGCCAGGACAGCCAGCGAGGCACCTTCAATCAACGTCACAGCGTCCTGGTGGACACAGAAAACGAGCAGCTCCATATTCCGCTGCAGAGTCTTTCCGCCGGCCAGGCAAAGTTCGAGGTCTACAACACCATTCTTTCCGAGGCAGGCGTTCTCGGTTTCGAATATGGCTACAGCCGCGATTATCCGGAAACCCTGGTCATGTGGGAGGCGCAATTCGGTGACTTTGCCAATGGCGCACAGATCATCATCGACCAGTTCATTACCTCGGGTGAAGATAAGTGGGGTCTGCTCAGCGGAGTTGTTCTCCTGCTGCCCCATGGCTACGAGGGCCAGGGACCGGAACATTCCAGCGCCCGCATCGAGCGCTACCTACAATTGGCGGCGCACGACAATATACAAATTTGCCAGCCCTCTACGGCCGCTCAATACTTCCATCTTTTACGGCGACAGGCAATGCGCGCGTGGCGCAAGCCGCTGATCGTTTTTACTCCCAAGAGCATGCTGCGTAATCCGGCCGCCAATTCTGCGCGGACCGGCTTTGAGTTCCCGCGTTTCCAGAATGTCCTGGCCGAGACCGAGGTCCAGCAGGCGAATCGTCTGTTGTTGTGCACGGGGAAAATCGGTCACGAGTTGCGCAATGAACGCGCCAAGCGAAAGGACAGCACCACCGCGATCGTATTTCTGGAACAGCTCTATCCCTTCCCGGAGGCGGAACTGGCGGCCGAAGTGACCCGTCACCCCGAGGCGCGCGAGGTCATCTGGGTGCAGGAGGAGCCGGACAACATGGGAGCGCTCTCCTTCGTCGTGCCCCGCCTGCGGCGGCTCTTCCCGGACAGGAAAGTGCTGAGTATTAAGCGCTCGGCAGCTGCCAGCCCGGCAACCGGGTCGGCCAAAGCCCACGATCTCGAGCAAAAAACGCTCATCAGCCTGGCATTACGCAACGAAGGCAAATGATCGAGCCATTGGTTACAATCTTATGACATTCACAGTTAGCCGGCTTGTTATAAGCTGGACCGGGTTCCCCCCGCCCGATTTCTTTGCGAGATCTTAGAAAGCAACGAGGGAGACTCATGTGTGTGTATTGGAGTTGTTTGAGCGCAATGTCAGCGCCTTTCCTGATGCCTTGGCGGTTCGCTCTGAAGACCGGAAACTAACCTATCGCCAACTTGACTTCATCGCTGCGCGAATTGCAGCGGGATTGCGCGCAGCCGGGGTGGCAAAGGGCTGCCTGGTAGGCATTCTCCTCGACCGCTCCCCGGAGATGATCGCAGCTCTGCTTGGCGTGTGGAAGGCCGGCGCGGCCTACATCCCCATCGATTTGGCTACCCCAGCGGAGCGAATTGCCTACATCCTCGAAGACGCGCATGCTTCCGTCCTGATCACTCGCGGCCATTTATTTCTCGGCACGGCTGGAGTCAGGACGCTCGATCTACACCACCTTTGCGCCGCCGAGGCCCGGGCGCTTTCCCGAGCCGGCGAAGTCGCTCCCGGCAGTATCGCGTACGTAATCTATACCTCTGGTTCTACGGGCAAGCCCAAGGGCACAACCATTACCCATGGGGGCCTCGCCAATACAATTCAGGGCGTTGCCCGGGATCTTCAGCTCAGCCCTCCTGATGTTGTGCTTGTCTGGTCGACCATCGCGTTTGACGTGGCATGCCTGGAGATATTTCTGCCTTTGGCCGTGGGCGCCAGCATGCACCTTGCAGCGGAGGATGACAGCTCGCGACTGGAGCAGGTGGGCCACTCACGGGCCACGGTGGTGTTTGGAACACCTACCATGTATCGCCTGTTGCTTGAAGAAGGATGGCAAGGGAATCCGAAGATGCAGGCTGTTATCGGTGGAGAAGTCCTTCCCTTGCAGCTCGGAATCTCTCTGGCAAAGATGCTCCGCGTAGTTTGGAACCAGTATGGACCGAGTGAAACGGCAATTTGCGCCACCCGGGCAAGAATCGATCCCGACACAGAGAGGATCACGATTGGGTATCCCTTGCCCAATGTCCATGTTCATCTTCTGGATGAACACTTCCAGCCGGTGAGCAAAGGATCGTCAGGCGAGATGTACATAGGAGGGGCGGGCGTCGGCCTCGGTTACCTTAATCGGGACGAGCTCAATCAAAAATGCTTCCTACCGGATCCTTTTTGCCGCGGTGAAAATAGAAAGCTTTTCAGGAGCGGCGACCTGGCGATGGAGCTTGCCGACGGCAGCCTTGACTTTATTGGGCGGATAGACGATCAGGTCAAGATTCGTGGCTATCGGGTAGAGGTGGGAGAAATTGAGGCATATCTGCGCGAATGCGAGGGAGTTGAGGCGGCGGTGGTTCGAGCGGTCGACTGGGAAGCAGGCGACCGTCGCCTGCTTGCATTTGTCGCCGGTGATTCCGCTTTCACCCCTCAATGGAAGCAATCTTTACGTCGCCGGCTGCCGCCTTACATGATTCCGGCGGAGTTTATAACCCTTCGGTCCTTTCCCGTTACAGCTGGAGGAAAGGTAGATGTTCAGGCTCTGATGGCCATGCACAGTGACGCAGCGAATACTCCTGACTCGCCGGAAACCGATGTCCTTGACCCGGCGGAAGCGCGCTTGCTCACCATCTGGAAACGGCTGCTGAAGCTCAACAGCATCGGGCTCGACGACGACTTCTTTGCGTTGGGAGGCCACTCGTTACTTGCGGCGCGTATGCTGCGGCAGGTGCAGCAGGCGTTCAACCTGAAACTCGCACACTCTGCGCTGGTAGAAAATCCAACCATCCGCGGTTTGGCGGCTCACCTTCGCGGAAGCCATGCGGAGAAATGGCCGGCGCTCGTCACTCTTCAGGATGGGACCACTCTACCGCCTCTTTTCATCGCTCACGGAGTCGGGGGGAGCCTCTTGACCTTTATCCGCCTTGCCGCCGAGTTGGGTGCGGAGCAGCCGGTCTTTGGTCTCCAGCTCCCCTCGTCCGTCGATGACGAACATGCGCAAGTCAACAAACTCGCCGAAAACTATCTGCGGCAGATTCGCGCTGTGCAGCCGTACGGCCCTTATCATCTTGCCGGGCACTCGTCCGGGGGATTGGTGGCTTTCGAGATTGCCTGCCAACTTGCCGAGCAAGGCGAAAGTGTGGGCCTGTTGGCCCTTTTGGATTGCGATCCCTACACCGCACAGGCTCCGCACCGACCCTTCCACGATGTGAGTTCATTTAAAGCATCCCTTCGCCGCGCCATCAAGGAGCTCTTTTCTCCGGAAAATGGAATCAAAGACCTGGTGCGCCGCCGCTACGGGTACCAAAAGATGAAGATAAAAAACGGGCTGGCAAATCGATTGCGCAGAACAGGAAAGCTGCGGGCGTGGCTAGTGGGAGTGGAGGGGATGCTCGCTTTCGCGATGCGCACTTACCAGGTCAGGCCCTACCCCGGGAAAGCGACTCTTTTTGTGGCGCGAGATGAACCCGGGCACGAGCACGATCTGGCCAGCGGTTGGACGGAAAGGGTTCTTGGCGGATTTGAGATTCAACCTATCCCGGGCACACATCAGACGATGCTGGCTGCGCCTCATGTTCGTTTGCTGGCCCAGGAAATCAGGCTGAGAATGGCGCGGCATGCAGTCACCCTGGCCATGAGCGGGACGTCCCGGTAGCCCACTCATTTGGTTGTTGGAGGAGGGCCCGAGGTTGCCGAGAAATCCCTCGGAGCACAGGCAATCCCTCAAACGCTGAAGCAGAAAAGCCGTGCTTCGGGCGGCGCCGTCGCCACTGCTCCGATAATGCCCGGACAAAAGGCGAGATGATGCAGTTTCCAAAGGCAGCTAAACTGGCGCCGCGAATCTATCAGCTCTGCCTGCGCGCCTAATCCGACATCGAAGCTATCGAGCGCGATTTGAAGGCCTATCCCTTCCGCTTTGAGGATTGCCTCTTTGCGCGTCCAGCAGCGATAGAACGCGTTGAGCCACGCTTCGCCTCCCAGTCTTCGCAGTTCCGAGAGCTCTGCCGCCGAGAAATGCGTTTCCGCCACTCCGGGTTCGATGGGGCGAATATCTTCCACATCGACACCCAATGGGTGACCGCAACCCACAGCCGCCACGGCGACGGTTCGACTATGGCTGAGATTGAAGCATAGCGAAGAACTTGCATCGGCCAATTCGGGTTTGCCGAAGCGATTGGCAGCAAAACTCACTGCTTCCGGAGGCTGACCAAGATAGGCCCCAAGAATTCTGCGCAGGGTGACATGGGCGGCTGCATATCGCTGACGGTCCGCGACAAAATGAAACCGCCGCAGGCGTTCGAGCTCTTGCTGATCCAGAAGTTTGATCTCATCCAATGGATCGACCGCCGCAGCTTCGAGAAACCAGGCCCAGACATGGATTTCATCCCGGCCGATTGTGCGGCGCAAAGGCGAGAGCTGCCACTCCGGCGAGAATCTTCGAGAGGTCGGCATGGTTTGTTTGTGAAGCGTCGCGCAAGCCGATGGGATTTCGTGGCCACGCATGTTGCGGCTGCCCGGGCGGGGATTAGGCGCTGCTCTCGGAACTCCCCAATACGCGTGTTTGCGGGCTTTCCACCCACATCAATTCGAGCTGGCGAAGTTTGTTGGTTAAAAAAACCACGTCGCGGGTGCTCACGTCTTCCGATTCCGCACGGCCGATCTCGTGGCGCAGAAATTCAAATGCCGCCCGCAGGTCCACGGGGAAATCGTCGCTGCGCAGTCCACGCAGCATTTCCCACGCCTGAAGAAGGAGTGTCCGGTCTCCCGCGCTCGCCGCGGGCTGCGCCAACGTTGACGCCGCGCGCCGGAGTCTTTCATGAGCATCCAGTTTGTTCATGGGTATTAAAGTGTGACACGAAAAGGTCAAATCATCTACCACCGAGCGACGCTTTCTGGGAACTCCGATGCGCCCGGAAAACAATATAATGAAAACCACGGCGGATCGAACCGGAAAGCAACCGATTTCCGGGTTTGACTCCTCAGACGATTCTGAAGGGAATCGGTTTGATCGACGAGATATCGAACGCAACCAGAACTGAGGCAGTTGAAGGCTGCGATTTCCGTTTGCCATTGGCCGAGTATGTCCGCAGCCAGGCACTCCCAGTAGATAAGCTCGGCCACCAGCCCCGGCTGTACGCCTTGACGCGTTTGGTCGGCCAGGGAATGACCTACGACGATGACGTGGTCTATGCCGCCGCATGGTTACACGATTTGGGTGTGTTTATCGGCCATCGGCCGGAAAACCCGGAAGAGCTTTCCGGATGGGATAACGTAGGCTACGCGATGAAGCATGCGCCCCGCATTCTTGACCAAACCGGCTTTCCTACCACGAAAGTTGCAATGGTGGTGGAAGCCATTCGCACTCACCAGTCCCACCTCAACCCGACGTCCGTAGAAGGCGCCATCCTGCGCGATGCGGATATCCTTGAGCAACTGGGGTCGATCGGAATTTTGCGCGTGGCGGCCAAGATAGGACGGGACACGCGATATTCTACGTTCACCGATGCGGTAAATACGTTGCGCAAGAGCGTGGCGGAGTTGCCGCAAATGCTGCGCATGGCTACTGCCCAAGCGCTGGCCGGCCCAAGAGTTGCCCTCCTCCAGTCCTTCATTGAGGAACTGGACGCGGAAGTCCATGATGCTCTCTGCTAAAGGAATGTTACCGATGATATTCCGCTGTAGTGTGAGGGACCAAGCGTTGCCGTAGCATGAAATGAGAACCCTTCCCAGGGTCGGGGGCCTGGTACATGAATCTGAAGAATGCCAAGGTGGTTGTCTGTGGCGCCGGTGGTTTCATCGGCGGACACTTGGTGAAGAGTCTGCTACAAAACGGAGCAAAGGTCATTCGCGCTGTGGATATCAAGCCCGTGGCGGAGTGGTACCAGTCCTCACCTGGGGTCGAAAACCTGGCTCTGGACCTCAAGGACAAAGACAGTTGCATGAAGGCCGCACAGGGCGCCGAGGTTGTCTTCCAATTGGCCGCCGATATGGGCGGCATGGGTTTTATCGAAAACAATAAAGCGCTTTGTATGCTGAGCGTGCTGGCGAATACGCACATGCTGATGGCTGCCCGGGAAAAAGGAGTGCAGCGCTTTTTCTATTCCTCCTCCGCCTGCGTGTACAACGGCGACAAGCAGAAGACCCCCGATGTGGTTGCACTGAGGGAAGAGGATGCGTATCCGGCCCTTCCCGAGGACGGCTATGGCTGGGAAAAGCTCTTCAGTGAGCGGATGGGCCGCCACTTTGAAGAGGATTTCGGTCTGCAATGCCGGGTCGCCCGCTATCACAATGTGTATGGTCCCCTGGGCACGTGGACGGGCGGACGGGAGAAGGCGCCGGCTGCCATCTGCCGCAAGGTCCTTGAAGCCAAGTCCTCAGGCAAGCACGAAATCGAGATCTGGGGCGATGGCAAGCAGACACG
>JBARKD010000754.1:0-3749 GCA_049800615.1 Acidobacteriaceae bacterium
GGTCCGGCGGTTGATGCGAACAGGGCGTGAAGGGGCGGGGCTTCAGCCCCGCCGTCAATTTGAATAGAAGACCGGCTTCAGCCGCTGAGGGTACAATTTCCGCCCCTAGACAGAATTGTCATCCCGAGCGCACCCGGATTTCCCGTTACTCTGCGCTGGAAACGTCCACGTGTGCGCCTTTCCGTAAAAGAAAGGCGCATGAAGCTCGCCAACGCCAGCAACTTCAACGGGAAATCCGGGGTACCCGGATTTCCCCGTTACTCCACCAAACGTTCAGAAGCCATTTTGATTTATTGCATGAATCAATGGGACGGGTTACTGGCCCGGGAAATACCCCTAATCAATTTATGGGGGCGGGAAATACAAAGATTTGGCCACCTTGTACAAAACAAATGGCTTAGCTCCATGGCTTGGCCACCTTGTACAAAATAAACGACTTAGCCTTGGCAGAATCGTGGGTTTGCGCTCAGTGCGCCCAGAGTCACCGCTCTTTGACAACTCAACAACTCTCGAGGACGGGTGACCTCGCAACAAGTTCTAGCCCGCCCGCTCCTGTAACAGTAGCGCCGGCGAGTCCGGCTGCAGCCTGGCTTTCAGGATCTCCAGGAATGCCTCCATGCCGCCGGAAATCCATTTGTCCTTGTGCCACAGCACATGGGTTCCGATGCTCATCTTTCCCTTGTGCCAGTTCATCAACGCGAACTGCTTTTTCTTGAGTTCGCAGGCGATCACAACTTCCGGCAAAAGACCGATACCGAGCCCCGCGGTGACGCATTGCTTGATCGCCTCTACGCTGGAAAATTCCGTAATATGTTGCGGTCTTATGTTGGCCGCGGCCAGCTGTAGATCCAGCTTTTTGCGATATCCGCAACCCGCCTCCGTCAGCAACAGTGTCTGATCGACAAGATCCTTGGGATAAACTTTCTTCGTGGCCAGCGGGTGATCCGGCGTGGCGAACAGATAGATATCTTCGCTGCGCATTGCCAGGGAGCTGAGCTGTCCGCTATCGACCGAGTCCGACATAGTGATCGCCAGGTCGATCTTGCCGCACTCCAATTCCGCAGCCAGCGGATTGTCCGACTCGGGACGAAAGATGAGTTCCACTCTTGGATATTTCTTGCGAAAGAGCTTGAGCACTTCCGGGAGGCGATACGTCAGCACGCTTTCCGGCGCATAGATGTGTAATGGGCCTGCCGGTTCGCTGCCGAACTTTGCCGCGCGCAAGCCCTGGTCCATGGCCGCCAATGCTTTTTCCGCATAGGGGCGAAAACGGCGGCCCGCTTCGGTAAGAACCACCCGCTTCCCCAGGCGATCGAAGAGCGGCGATCCCAATTCGTCCTCGAGACCCTTGATCTGCGATGTCACATTCGATTGCACGGTGTGAACCCGCTCCGCGGTGCGCGTGAAGTTGAGTTCCTCGGCCAGGACACAAAAGGTTTTGAGCTGCCGGACTTCCATCCAACCATCTCCTTTTTCGATCGTTTAGATATTAACAATCTATTGGACGGATATACAAGCGCAGGCGGAGACTCGGGCTATGAGCCTGCTTCGCCTTACGTATCGGCCCTCCAATACAGCAACCGCCGCCCTGCGCAAGCGCGTTATCCTGATGTTCGTGCTGGTGTGGATTACGGCAGGCGGCGCTTCCGCGGCCGTGCTTCCCGCCTCTTCCATGAACAACACCGCGCCCGGCACGGCTCTCATCTTCTATACCCAGCAAACGCTGGACGACGATATGTGGCCGTTACTGTTTCAAGTTCTGCGCCAGGATCTCGCCGCCGGCGCGGGAAACCTCCCCAACGGCATGGTCCTGGATAAGGAGCCCACGATTCTCCGCGGCACAGATGACCTGCAGGGGGTGTCGTTCTCAAGCATTGTTTCCGTCAGGCTGCTGGGCCGCTGCGACCTGCGCCCGCAGACCGACGGTTCTTCGCCGGGTGGGCCGCTCGGCTGGGTAGTGCGTGTGTCCGGCAGGATTCAGCCCTTCATTTATATCGATTGTGCCCGGATTGCCCGCGAAGTTCGCCCGGCGGCTGCCGGCATGAGCAAGGTTTGCCGTGACCATGTGATGGCGCAGGCTATGTCTCATGTCCTTATCCATGAGTGGGCTCATATCGCGGAGCAGAGCTCCGCCCACGGCCGGCGTGGCCTGACCCAGGCATATCTATCGCTCAGCGATCTGACTGCGGCGCCAAAGGAAGGACCCCTGTCCGCTTCTAATCGATAATGTCCGGCCGATGTCCGGCGCATCTGCGGTTTTCCCGGCTGAGCAAAAAGTTCTCTTGTGCCGCTTGACATATGCCCATACAAGAATATATCGTTGCCTCATGCCCAGAGCTGCCACCACCTCCGACGTATTCAATGCAATAGCCGAGCCGCGGCGGCGCGAAATTATAGATCTGCTGGGCCAGGGGCAGGAGCACGCGGTGGGAGATCTGGTCCTTCGCCTGCGCATGCCACAACCCGCCGTGTCCAAGCACCTGGGCGTGTTGCGCAAGGTCGGAGTGGTTACGGTCAGCAAACGCGGGCAACTACGCTACTACCGCCTGAACGCTAGGGAGCTCAAGCCCGTACACGATTGGGTTAAGGCCTATGAGCGTTACTGGACGCACCAATTGAACCGCATCAAGGAACTCGCAGAGCAAAAGATGGCGAGCCGACTCAACAAACACGAGGGAGAAACGTAATGCCGGTAAGCACAGCACAGGAAGTTCGCACCTTCGAGATCGTGAAAGAAGAGCAGATTGCTGCCTCGATCGAAATTGTCTTCGAGAGCATTTTGCAACAGTTGGGACCGTACAACGAAACGCCCGATGGCAAGTCGTTGGCGATGAAGATCGAGCCCTGGCCCGGCGGACGCTGGTACCGGGATCTGGGAAACAACGCCGGCCATTTTTGGGGATACGTACAGGCCATCAAGCCCCCGGCCCTGATCGAAATCTGCGGACCGCTCTTTATGTCTTATGCCGCAACCTCGAATGTGCAATACCGATTGACGGAAGAGAATGGCTTCACTCGCTTGAAATTTGTTCACAGCGCGATGGGCGTGATTCCCCTCGATCTCCTGGAGGGAGAAAGAAACGTCAGTAGCGGATGGAACTACATTCTGGACAAGATTCGGCAGCGTGCCGAGACCCGCAAATAGGCCTGGCCTGCCGGACCGGCAGGCCTCAGCTTCCACCAGGCAACAACGTCAGGAGGGCGGCCATGGCCGCGGAAGATACCCACTCGGATGCGCAAAACCTGATCCAGGAGAACGGCGCTCTGCGCGCCATCATTACCGAGCTGCTGATCGTCAACCAGGAACTTCGTTGGGAGCTGCTGGCCTGCGGTAACGACCCTCTTTCGGCGCCTGACCGGCTACGAATTCGTTAGCCAGGCAAAAGGAAGCACGCGCTTGTCCTTCCGCGATACCATACTTTCATTCTGGAACTTGGCAACCGCGGTCAAAGCTGTGCTCATTGAATCACCGCGGCCTGGTCCAAATCGCCCCCCAAATCGCCCCATGGAGCGCTCATGGCTTTCCTTCGTGATTTAAAATTCGCTGTCCGCTCGTTAGCCCGGGTGCCTTCACTCTGGATCGCCGTGGCCCTTACCCTGGCCCTTGGTATCGGCGCCAATGCCGCCATTTTTACCGTCGTCCGAACGGTTCTCCTGCGGCCACTCGTCAATCGCGATCAGGACCGCTTACTCTACCTTCGCCTGTGCGCTCCCGGGCTGGGCGTCGCCAACGAGACCTTCTCCGTTCC